>JABEUT010000259.1:0-7500 GCA_013044305.1 Bacteroidia bacterium | reverse complement strand
TGATTAGGGTCATTATCCGCTCATCCGAAAACTCGCGGTACTATCGGGCTTCAGCACAGGCAGCGTACTTAACTACTGCCCGTATACCTTTGCCTTTCAACCTCCAATTCCGTCAGGAGGCAGACCTTTCACTACTCCGTCATCCCATCGCAATAAAGCCGGTACTGGAATATTAACCAGTTGTCCATCGACTACTCCATTCGGATTCGCCTTAGGCCCCGACTAACCCTGAACCGATTAACGTTGTTCAGGAAACCTTAGTCTATCGGTGTGCATGTTTCTCACATGCATTATCGTTACTTATGCCTACATTTTCTTTTCCAGAAACTCCAGCATACCTTACAGTATACCTTCTACGTTGCTGGAATGCTCCCCTACCACTAATGCATTGCTGCATAGTCCATAGCTTCGGTAGTATGTTTAATGCCCGTTTATCTTCCACGCCCAACCGCTCGACCAGTGAGCTGTTACGCACTCTTTAAATGAATGGCTGCTTCCAAGCAAACATCCTGGCTGTCAGTGCAGTCGAACCTCGTTAGATGCAACTTAACATACATTTTGGGACCTTAGCTGATGATCTGGTTTGTTTGCCTCTCGTCCCAGGACCTTGGCGCCCAGAGACTCACTCCCAATCACATGTCGTAGCATTCGGAGTTTGTCAAGGTTCGGTAGGCGATGAAGCCCCCTAGCCCAATCAGTAGCTCTACCTCTACGACAATTCAATTGAGGCTGTTCCTAAAAACATTTCGGGGAGTACGAGCTATCTCCCAGTTTGATTAGCCTTTCACCCCTACCCACAGTTCATCCGAGAACTTTTCAACGTTCACCAGTTCGGACCTCCATCCCGTGTTACCGGAACTTCATCCTGACCATGGGTAGATCACAAGGTTTCGCGTCTACCACCACTAACTGTACGCCCAGTTAAGACTTGCTTTCGCTCCGGCTACTCCTGTTTACAGGATTAACCTTGCTAGTGATGAGTAACTCGTAGGCTCATTATGCAAAAGGCACGCTGTCATCCCGATAAATCGGGACTCCAACTGCTTGTAGGCGTATGGTTTCAGGTTCTATTTCACTCCTCTGTTCGAGGTTCTTTTCGCCTTTCCTTCACAGTACTTGTTCGCTATCGGTCTCTTATGAGTGTTTAGCCTTACCGGATGGTGCCGGCAAATTCACGCAGGGCGTCTCCAACCCCGCGTTACTCAGGATACTGCTAGGTAGCAAATGAAATTCGTGTACGGGACTATCACCCCCTATGGTGTTTCTTTCCAGAAACTTCCACTTTCCATTTACAGTCCACATTGCAGTCCTACAACCTTCAGGCAGCCTTAACTGCCTGAATTTGGGCTGTTCCCCGTTCGCTCGCCACTACTTGGGGAATCACTATTTGTTTTCTCTTCCTCCGGGTACTTAGATGTTTCAGTTCTCCGGGTTTGCTCCCTGCATTGCTGCAGTGTGATACTTCTTCAAAGTACCGGGTTTCCCCATTCGGAAATCGCTCGGATCAAAGGTTATTAGGCACCTCCCCGAGGCTTATCGCAGCCTATCACGTCCTTCGTCGCCTATAAGAGCCAAGGCATCCTCCATACGCCCTTAAGTAACTTTCTTACTAAAATTGTGTTTTACATTGACCTGTTGCGGATCAATATTACTTTCTATCAATATGTCAAAGAACTTTACACCAGGTTACAACAACCTTGATGTTTGTGGAGAATATCGGAATCGAACCGATGACCCCCTGCTTGCAGGGCAGGTGCTCTAGCCAGCTGAGCTAATTCCCCAATGGCTATCAGCTTATAGCAAAGCGCTAACGGCTTTTAGTGTAGTCCCGGGCAGAGTTGAACTGCCGACCCCTACATTATCAGTGTAGTGCTCTAACCAACTGAGCTACGGGACTGTATAATTTGGCTCATGGCTATTAGCTTATCACTAATAGGTTATAGCCATCAGCTACATAGCCCGTTGCCCCTTGGTTACAGGGGTATTTCGCATTGGGAAAAAAATTGAAAAAGATGAAATAGCAGGCAAAACGAAACTTAAATTCACTCTAAAAAGGAGGTATTCCAACCGCACCTTCCGGTACGGTTACCTTGTTACGACTTAGCCCCAGTCATTGATTTTACCTTAGGCAACGCCTTGCGGCAATTGACTTCAGGTACCCTCAACTTCCATGGCTTGACGGGCGGTGTGTACAAGGCCCGGGAACGTATTCACCGCGCCATTGCTGATGCGCGATTACTAGCGAATCCAACTTCAAGAGGTCGAATTGCAGACCTCTATCCGAACTGAGGCCGATTTTAGAGATTAGCATCCTGTTACCAGGTAGCAACCCGTTGTATCGACCATTGTAGCACGTGTGTAGCCCTGGACGTAAGGGCCGTGATGACTTGACGTCGTCCCCACCTTCCTCTCTGCTTACGCAGGCAGTTCCATTAGAGTCCCCGGCATTACCCGCTGGCAACTAATGGTAGGGGTTGCGCTCGTTACAGGACTTAACCCAACACCTCACGGCACGAGCTGACGACAGCCATGCAGCACCTAGTTTCGTGTCCTTTCGGAAAGCCTCTTTTCAGAGGCGGTCACTAACTTTCAAGCCCAGGTAAGGTTCCTCGCGTACCATCGAATTAAACCACATGCTCCTCCGCTTGTGCGGGCCCCCGTCAATTCCTTTGAGTTTCAACCTTGCGGTCGTACTCCCCAGGTGGATTACTTAACGCTTTCGCTTTGACACGTGCAGTTGCCCGCACACATCTAGTAATCAACGTTTACGGCGTGGACTACCAGGGTATCTAATCCTGTTTGATCCCCACGCTTTCGTGCCTCAGTGTCAGTAGTAGTTTTGTAAGCTGCCTTCGCAATGGGTGTTCTGTGTCATATCTAAGCATTTCACCGCTACACGACACATTCCACTTACATCAAATACACTCAAGAATGACAGTATCAATGGCAATTCTACAGTTGAGCTGCAGGTTTTCACCACTGACTTGACATTCCACCTACGCACCCTTTAAACCCAGTAAATCCGGATAACGCTCGGATCCTCCGTATTACCGCGGCTGCTGGCACGGAGTTAGCCGATCCTTATTCTTACGGTACCATCAGCCCCGCCCGAAGGCAGGGGTTTTTTCCCGTACAAAAGCAGTTTACGATCCGTAGGACCTTCATCCTGCACGCGGCATGGCTGGTTCAGGCTTGCGCCCATTGACCAATATTCCTTACTGCTGCCTCCCGTAGGAGTCGGGACCGTGTCTCAGTTCCCGTGTGGGGGTAAATCCTCTCAGAACCCCTACCCATCGTTGCCTTGGTGAGCCGTTACCTCGCCAACTAGCTAATGGGGCGCATACTCGCCCTTAACCGCCGGAGCTTTAATTGCAAAACGATGCCGCCTCGCAATGTTATGGGGTATTAATTCTGATTTCTCAAAGCTATTCCCCAGTTAAGGAAAGATTGTATACGTGTTACGCACCCGTGCGCCGGTCGCCGGCAATGTATTGCTACATCCCGCTGCCCCTCGACTTGCATGTATTAGGCCTGCCGCTAGCGTTAATCCTGAGCCAGGATCAAACTCTCCATTGTGTGTTTGACTTTTCCCGCATTGCTGCGGGATGACGTTTGGAATTGGTTTCTTCATCCTTTTGCCGGAAAATAACCCGACAAAGGGTGGTTGCCCGCTATTTCTTTCTTTCTCAATACTTCAAAGAACTTTCTATATGAACTCCCCTGTTTTCACAGGGTATTTATATACTTAAGAACATTCCTTTTATTTTAAAAAGGGTTGCAAAGATAATTACGATTTTAATATGTGCAACATTTATTTGAAAATATTTTTTCAATGCCGCACCTCATTACTTCTTTTTGCCTTCGCGCTTTACCTTTCAGTACTGCTGCCCCGGCGCTTTTATCGTAATCTGCTTTCCTTTTATTGTAAGAACGTTTTTTTTAAAAGGGACGCAAAGATAATACCGGAATCGATATAAAAGTATATTATTTTTGTAAAAACCTGAATATGTTTGCAACACTCTATAATTCAGTCAAATAATTTTCAGGTGTCTTATGGTGCTTAGCCTGGTTTCCCTGTAGCTATTCTTAACTGTGAATAACAAATTGGCTTTATTCCTATCCTGAATATACAAAGAAAAGCCGTACTTTTGTTTAACGTTTTAGTCACTTATCAACCCAATCCAAAACTGTTTTATATGAAAACGATAATCATGCTTCCTGCTATATGCCTTTGCGCATGTTCTGCCATAGTACACCCGGGCATAAACGAATCGAAGAAGGTGGCAGAAACCCTGATTAAATTGGAAAGCAGCGGAGACTATACATCCATGTCGAAGTACTATACCGATGAGTTTAATAAATCAGAATCACCCGAAGAAAGAGCCGCTAAGTTTAAAGACCTGCACAATATGCTCGGCGATTTTGTAAGCGACACCTGCATTAGGGCTGCCGACAGCACCGACCTGAACGACTTCCCCTGCGTGTTTCTGAAGTACAGAGTAACCCATACCAAGCTTGCTTCGTATGAAGAATTTGAGATAATAAAAGACAGGGGCGAACTGAAAGCGGAGGTGCACAATATAATGCATGAGTGATTTTATCACAATTTAGATTTATCATTTTCTCTCATAAACTTTCACTGCCTTCTCATAGTTCATATTGATGTATTCAATCTTTATTTCTTTATCTGATACCTCCGTAGCCTTCCAGCAACAGCAGCAAAAGCAGGGAGTGTCGGCGGGGGCAAGATAGAGTTCGGTTTTACCATTTTTGGAATCGTACAACACTAACATGCCGGCTTTGCCGTAAGCACCTTCATACATCATTAGTCCGCGAATGGTGTCGAGATAGAACGGGGTTTTCCCGTAGACCAGCATGCCTCCCGTTTTCTTATCGTATATGGTAATTTTCAGGGGGCTGTCGGGCAGGTGTGTAATCAAAGCAAATGTGTTGTCGAAATCGGCATACAGGGAGCCAAGCACATCAAGAGGCATTTTAGGATCGGCCTGCTCCTCGCCCGCCTCGTTACTTATCCCGCCCTTTTCAATCAACACAAGGTTAGCTGTATCGGTATGCCTATAAACAAGCGTATAACCGCGCTTTAAATTGATTGATTTAATGATACTGTCAGTTCCCCTGTGCCGCCCCGGAAGGTGGAACATTGATGCTTTGCAGGTTAAGGGGAAAAAAGTATTCTGAATGACAGTTAACAGGAGTAAGGTGTACGGGATGTTGTTTCTTTGCATTTCTCGGAAATTAATAAGTGCCGTTCCATTTCCGTATGAACCATTCAACCGAAGCGAGCAGCAGAATAAGGAAAAAGATCCATTTGATGTCGAGCAGGGGCGATTTGGCGGTATGCGAATAAATAACAGGTTTGATGTCGTCGCGGCTTTCCAGCATGCCCGCAAGCTGATCCAGTTGATGCGCAAAAACCATTTTGCCATCATGGCTGCCGGCTATATTGTATAGCAGGCGGTGGTCGGCAATGGTTTGCAGGGTTTCCACCTGCATGGGTATTACAGTAAACTCTCCCTTTTTGGTATATAGCTGATCGCCCTCCTTTACCTGTGCGGTATAGGTATAGGCCCCGGCCTGCATCATTCCGGCGTTCAGGTGGTAGGCGTTGGAGGTGCGGCTGAAAGTATAGGAATAGTTTTTGCCTCCTTCGCCGGTAAAGGTAATGGTTACTTCAGGGGTGTTTACAAGCTGGTAGCTGGGGTTGTACAGCTCGGCATCCATCTCCACCGGGTCATCGTCTTTAAAGGTGTTAGGGGCTTGTATGCGGAAAAAGCTTTTGTCTTCTTTTATGGCGAGGTACTCAATCATTTTATTAATCAGCCCGTCGAAAAAATTATTGTTTTTATGGTCGGCATAGTCCTGCAGCTTCCATCTGAAGATGCCCTCGCCGCAAATGATGCAGAACTTGCGGCTGCCCTCACTGTTAAAGGCTATCAGCGGGTAGTTGGTAATGGCATTCTGAATATTCTGGCCGCATAGTATCGCCACCGAAGGACTTACCTTATAACCGGCAAATGGCGTGGTAAGGGCAGGCAGGCGGCTAAAATAGTTTTTAGATGCATCGTCAACAGTAAAAAGCGAAAAGCCGTCGGCGGCATACGCTTCGGCGTCGGTGGTTTGGCTGCCGAGTGAGTTTATCTTTATGCCCGTGTTTTGGCTGTTAAACATATTTAAGTCCGACTCGCTGCCAACCATAAACAGAACAGGTAATTCCAGTTGGGCTGCCTGCTGAAGTATAGGAGTTATATGTTCGGTTTCAGAGGGCAACTGGTTCAATATTAACAGGGAGTACTTATTGAGTGCGCCTGTAAATTTTTGCGGCAGGAATGATTCCGCTTCAAACCCTTCCGAGCCGTTAATAGTCTCGGCAATAGCGGCAACATCAGGATGCGGTGTTGAAAGAATGAGTACTTTTTCCCTGCGGTCGAGTATCCTTATATAAATATCACGGCGGTTGTTTTGCAGGTTTTCTTCGCCTGCAACAGGGGCAAGATTTATTACGTAATGCTTCAGGCCTGCGCTTGTCGCGGTAAGTTCAACCGGCACATCAAGGTGGAAAAAGGGCGAACTGTAAGTAACAGGTTTTACAAACAGTTTCTGCTCTTTGCCTGCCGTAACATCGCTTACAGTAAGCACAGTGGACTCGCCCTCCATTTTTTGTGCATTCAATACAATTTGTATAGGAAATGTATTGCCCAGAAATGCGGTGTTATTATGCTCCACTTTGGTAACTACCGCGTCACGCTTTACCGTTGTATCGCCCAGGGCAACGGTGTAAACAGGGCATCGTATGGGCTGCACGGCATAGAGCGGATCGAATCCCTTGTTGTAAATACCGTCGGTGGCCAATATTACCGCACCCAGGTTTTTGCCGTAATATCTTTTATTTATCTCTTCCAGCGCCGATGATATGTCGGTTTCCTTTTCATCGAACCTGTAATTCATGCTGTCGTTCAGCCTGCTGCCGAACGACATTACGCGCACATCGTACCTTGAAGAAAGCCGGTCGATGGTCTTTGCCCAGAGATCCTTATAACCTGTTTTGTAAAACATTGAATCGCCGGTGGCAAGTATCGAAGCCGAGTTATTCTTCAAGATGTCAATAATATGCTTCTCGGTAGTATTCCCTGTGTTTTGCACCAGGGGCGACAAAAGCAGGAAAACGATAATTCCAGTCAGCGTAAAGCGTAAGGCCTGCAGAGCCCAACGCAATGGCCTTGGCAGTTCAGCCGTTTTTGCATCGCGAAAATAGAAGAAGGCAGTATAAAGCAAGCCTGCCAGAGGGCAGAGCATGTAAAACCAGGCAGGATAGGGAATGGTGAACGACAAACTACAATATATAAGTTACCAATATACAATCATAACCTAGGTAAGCATTCCTCCGCATACCTGTATCACCTGCCCTGTAATATACGACGACAGGTCGGAGGCAAGAAACATTACCAGGTTGGCCACGTCGTCGGGGGTGCCTCCTCTTTT
>JABEUT010000258.1 GCA_013044305.1 Bacteroidia bacterium | reverse complement strand
ATCCTGTTAAGGTTTACAATATGTTTAAAATTCCAACTAACTAAAATATCTACTTTACTGATAGAAGCAATTGCTATATGCAAAGCATCGGAACGAAACCTATGGGTTACTATTCTCTCTTTTAAATACATTTCAGCCAATTCTTTTTCTGCCACTCCGGCAGTTATAAATTCACCATATTTTGAAGTTACTTCAATCGCCAGTTTTTTCACATATTCTAGGGCAGGTTCAAGTTCCAATAGAGTTATATCTGATACTACAGCTTTATATTTTTGTTCAGTAACCTTGTTTATAAGTCTTTTCGACCAAAGTTGAAACTCTGTTTCAAAGTATCCTCCAAATACGGATGTATCTATATAAATTCTTTGCTGCATTGCCAGTGTTTAACACTGTCAAAGGTAGTCATAAATCTGCTATAAAAACATTCCCAGTTTATTAGTGGAGCATAAATACATAAATGGTATTAAATTTTAACTTTGCACTATCGGTAATTTAACATCCAACATGATATGTCAAACAAAGTAAAAGAACTGAAAGAAAAAATAGCCCTTGCTCAACTCGGAGGCGGCAAAGCGCGCATCGAATCGCAGCATAAAAAAGGAAAGCTTACCGCACGCGAACGGCTAACCCTGCTGCTCGACGAAAACAGTTTTGAAGAAATAGGCATGTTTGTTACCCACCGTTCAGCCGAATTCGGGCTCGAGAGGGAAAAGTACCTCGGCGACGGGGTTATTACAGGTTTTGGCACCATTGATGGCAGGCCGGTTTATGTATTTGCGCAAGACTTTACCGTGTTCGGCGGCTCGCTCTCCGAGGCCCATGCCGAAAAAATATGCCGCATTATGGACCTTGCCATGAAGAACGGCGCGCCCGTTATAGGACTGAACGACTCCGGCGGGGCACGGATACAGGAAGGCGTGGTATCGCTTGGCGGCTATGCCGATATATTTTACCGCAACACGCGCGCCTCGGGCGTGGTGCCGCAACTGTCGGCCGTTATGGGCCCTTGCGCAGGCGGTGCGGTTTATTCCCCGGCCATTACCGACTTTATACTGATGGTGGAAAACACATCGTATATGTTTGTTACCGGCCCCAATGTGGTAAAAACAGTTACCCACGAAGAGGTTACAAGCGAGGAACTGGGCGGAGCCTCCACCCATTCGTCCAAATCGGGAGTGGCTCATTTTTCCTGTGCAAACGGAGTGGAATGTATTCAGTACCTTAAAAAATTACTTAGCTATATCCCCCAAAACTGCGAAGAGCCGCCCCCGTCCGTTGAATACACGCCCGGAGACGAAAAACGCCCCGCCCTTAACAGCATAGTGCCCGAAAATTCAAACCAGCCCTACGATATACGTGAAGTAATTGAACAGGTTTCCGACTCCGGTACCTTCTTTGAGGTGCACAAAAATTTTGCCGAGAACATAGTAGTGGGCTTTGCCCGCCTCGCCGGAAAAAGCATAGGTGTGGTAGCCAACCAGCCCGCCTGCCTCGCTGGGGTACTCGACATCAACTGCTCGGTGAAGGCGGCGCGGTTTGTCCGCTTTTGCGATTCATTTAACATCCCCCTGCTTGTTTTTGAAGACGTTCCGGGCTTTCTGCCGGGCACCGATCAGGAATGGAAGGGCATTATTGCCAACGGCGCCAAGCTGCTTTATGCCTTCTGCGAAGCTACCGTTCCGCGCATTACGGTAATCACAAGGAAAGCCTATGGCGGCGCTTATGATGTGATGAATTCCAAGCATATAGGCGCAGATATGAACTATGCCTGGCCCACCGCCGAAATTGCCGTAATGGGCGCCAAAGGAGCCGCCGAAATTATCTTTAAAAAGGAAATTTCGGAAGCCAAAGACCCTGCCGCGAAACTCAAAGAAAAAGAAGAAGCGTATATCACCCACTTTGCAAATCCATACAGGGCTGCAGAGCGCGGTTATGTAGATGAAGTAATACTTCCGGAAGATACGCGGATAAAGTTAATCAGGGCTTTCGACATGCTGCAGAATAAGGTGGATAAATTGCCAAGAAAAAAACATGGCAATATCCCTTTATGAAAAACCGGATTTATGCAAGTATTCCGCTTATAATAAATAGGCCTGAATACCGTTATTGAAAAGATTTTGCCCGAATCTCCCCATACATGAACCGCCCCTCAAATCCAAGCTCCCGATTCAGCATCACCAAATTGCCTGTTAAATACTGGTGGCTTATTGCCCTGCTCTGGTCTGCCTGCAGCACCGAAAGAAACACCTTTGTTACGCGCACCTATCACAACCTTACCTGCCATTACAACGGATACTTCTGGGGGAACCTGGCTTTCAATGAAGGTTATCAGAAGCTCATACAAAACCATCAGGACGACTTTTCCGATTTACTTCCCGTCTTCGTTTATGCGCAGGACAAGGAGGCGCAGTCAATATATACGGAAATGGACAGAGCCATAAAAAAGGCCACCGCCATGATCGAAAACCACACCATTACCACCAAACAAAAGCGCGAGATACCCGATGCGGTGAAGTATATCAAATACTGTTATATACTCCTGGCCAAGGCACGCCTGTATAAGAACGAAGACCTGTCGGCCATCGAAGCGCTTGATTATGCAACAAAAGAATACAGGAGAACATCCATTAAATATCTGGCATTCATGTGGGAGGCAAGAGCCTACAATAAGATGGCCGAAGTATCGGAATCGCAGGAACTGATAGACCTGCTGAAAAGCGCAAAAGATATAGACAAAAAAACCTACGCCCAGGTCTGCGCCACTATTGCCGACTACTGCTCGCTTACCGGCGAGTACGACGAGATGCAGAAATGGCTCCTGAAAGCCGTGGCAAGCGAACATAAAAAAAAGGTAAAGAGCCGATATTATTATATACTCGGACAGCTTGCAGCCAAAGCAGGCGACAAGCAGAAAGCCTTTAAATACTATTCCACCGTGCTTAAAATGCACCCCCCATACGATCTGGAGTTTGAGGCGCACATTTCACGGGCGCTCATTTATGTAGGCAACCCGAAAGAAAACGCGCTGATTAAAAAAGAACTCACCAAAATGCTCAAGCCTACCATCAACATTGACAACCGCGACCAGATTTATTATGCCCTCGGACAGATAGCGGAGAAGGAAAGAGATACAACACAGGGTGTACAGTACTTCAATAAATCAATTCGGAGCAGCACCACCAACACCACCCAAAAAGCCATTTCGTACCTGTCGCTTGCCAATGTTTACTTTATCTCGACCGATTACCCGAGGTCGAAAAAATATTACGACAGCACGCTGCGTACCCTCCCCAAGAAATTCAAAGGGCGCGATTCCATAGTGGATAAAAGAGACAACCTGAACAGGCTTGTGCAGTGCCTTGATATGATAGCCCTCGACGACAGCCTGCTGAAACTCGCCAATTTAAGCCCCGCCGAACTGAACCGGGTCGCCGACACCCTCATTGCCCGCGAAAGAGCAGCCAAACTGGCAAAAAAACTGAAAGAAAAAGAAGCGGAGGAAGCCGAAAAGAATGAAGCCAATAGTCCTTCAAACAGCAATCAGGCAATGGGCGGGTCGAACAGCAGCTGGTACTTTTATAACCCCGGACAGATACAACTGGGCCTTACCGAATTTTTGCAGAAATGGGGAAACCGACCTTTGGAAGACGACTGGCGGAGAAGCAAAAAGGTTGTTTCGGCGCAGCAGAATGTGGCCACCAGCGAAAGCCAGACCAAAAACGGGACAAACCCGGCGGATGGAAAATCGGCCATAAAGAAGGATTCGCTGAACGATAACCAGAACCGCGCTTACTACCTGAAGAATGTACCGAAAACCGAGGCCCAGAAAAATGCCCTTAACGACAGCCTTGTGGAGGCATACTATAACGCCGGCGCCATCTACAAGGAGTATTTGAGAAACTACCCGCGCGCAGCCGGTGAGTTTGAAGGCCTCCTCCAGCATTATCCCGAAAACAAATACAAGCTGGTAACCTATTATTCGCTTTACCGCACCTACGAAAAAACAGGCAATACCGACAGGATGAACTATTATAAAAACCTGCTGCTTACCCAATACCCGAACACAGAATACGCCATGCTTATTTCAAATCCGGAAAAATACCGCGAAAACCAAAAGGCAAGCCAGGCGGAAATGCTGAATTTATATTCCTCGGCGCTCCAAAACTACCAGCAGGGTAACTTTGCCAATGTGCTTAACGATTGCCGTAAAGCCGATACCCTGTATCCCAAAAACCCCTATGCCCCGAAATTTGCCTACCTTGAGGCGGCAGGCATAGGCTACTCACAGGGGCTCGATGCTTACAAGAACGCCCTTACCAAAGTAATGCTCCTATACCCCAGAGACTCCGTGAAACTGCTTGCCCAGGCAACCCTTGCCCTGCTGAACAAGAAGGGCGTTGCCCCTCCGCCTAAGCCCGTGCTTGATACCAGCATAAAATACACACTTGCCAAAGATTCAATGTATTATTTTATTGTATTGGCCGATATAAAAGATGCAAGCAAAGTAGTTAAGCTCCGCGTTGACATTTCCGAAATGAACGACAAAACCTACAGCGAGGACAAGTTAAAGGTGGAAAGCCTGATGCTCGACAACGACCACCAGATGGTAAAGGTTGGCTCTTTCACAACCCCTGTGCGAACAAAGGATTATTACGGGTATGCAAGCGGCAACGCCACACTTTTCAAATCATTCGATCCGGGTTCGTACCAGACTTTTTATATTTCCGATAAGAATTTCCGCATCATGCTTCAGCACGGAAAAAGCAACGAGTATTTACAGTTCTTTAACGATAAGCTGAAGTAACTACCCGCCGTAGCAGCCATTTTGAATATCTCCCTGCTGCGGATCAGCGCCCCTTACGCTAAAACTTTTCCGGCCGCATCTGCGGGAAAAAGAGCACATCCTGAATGGACGGTGAGTTGGTCATGAGCATGGTAAGCCTGTCAATACCCATACCCATGCCCGATGTAGGCGGCATGCCATATTCCAGGGCTCGCAAAAAATCGTTGTCAATAACCATAGCCTCCTCGTCGCCTTTGGCGCCAAGCCTCATCTGTTCTTCGAATCTTTCGCGCTGGTCAAGCGGGTCGTTTAGTTCGCTGTATGCGTTACATATTTCCTTTCCGTTTATCATGAGTTCAAAGCGTTCCACAAGTCCGGGCTTTGAACGGTGCTTCTTGCACAGGGGCGACATCTCTATGGGGTAATCGGTGATAAATGCAGGCTGGATATATTCGGGTTCGCACCGTGCCGAAAATATTTCATCAATAAGTTTCCCTTTGCCCATTGACGGCGTTATTTCAATCTTCAGTGCGCGGCATACCTGCTCCAGCTCCTTTTCATTCATCGCCGATATGTCATAACCAGTGTTCTCCTTAATGGCATCGTAAATACTTATTCTCTTAAAAGGGCGCCGGAAATCAATGATGCGTTCACCATACTTTACCTGCGTCGAGCCATGCAGGTCCGTGGCTATTTTTTCCAGCATCTCCTCGGTCATGTTCATCATCCATTCATAGTCCTTATAGGCTACATATATCTCCATCTGTGTAAATTCCGGGTTGTGCGTCCTGTCCATCCCTTCGTTCCTGAAATCTTTTGCAAATTCATAAACGGCATCAAATCCGCCTACAATGAGCCTTTTCAGGTATAGTTCGTTGGCAATACGCAGGTATAGCGGTATATCCAGCGCGTTGTGGTGCGTAATAAACGGGCGGGCGGAAGCGCCTCCGGGTATGTTTTGCAGTATGGGGGTTTCCACCTCGAGGTAGCCGCGCTCGTTGAAGAAATTACGCATGGAATTTACCAGCGCCGTTCGGCGGGTAAACACCTCCCTTACTTCGGGGTTGATGATCAGGTCAACATAGCGGCGGCGGTAGCGCATTTCGGGGTCGGAAACCTCATCATGAACATTGCCGCCGGAGTCCACCGTAACAACAGGCAGCGGGCGCAGCGCTTTGGTAAGCAGTCTGAACGAGGTTACATGAATGGAAATGGTGCCCGTGTTGGTGGTAAATACATAACCCTTAACGCCTATGATGTCTCCTATGTCGAGTAGTTTTTTGAATACTGTATTGTAGAGTGTTTTATCCTCGCCCGGGCATATCTCGTCGCGTTTAACGTATATCTGTATCCTGCCCAGCGAGTCCTGTATTTCGGCAAAGGCAGCGTTGCCCATTATCCGGAAAACCATGATGCGGCCTGCTATGCTTATATCCTTGTAGTTCAGTTTATCACGTTCATAGTTGGCAAGTATGTCTGCCGTATTGGCATTCACTTCAAAAAGCTCGGCCGGGTAAGGGTTGATGCCTGCCTTGCGAAGTTCTTCCAGTTTATTGCGGCGTACCAGTTCCTGTTCGGATAATTCCATAATCGATGTGGCTATTCTTTAAAGGTTGATTTGTGCAGTCAGGCAAAGGTAAAAAGATTTAAGCGTGTTATAGCGGCTATGATTGAATTTTGCATCCAACGCTTCAGGGGAATGACTTGTAACTAATGCTTCTTGGTAAACATCTGAATAACCAAATGGTTTCTTCCCTGACTATAGCGCCTATGCGGTACGAATGGTCAGAGGTTTTTACAATTATCCGGTAATGATGAGTATAACCTTCAAGGAGTTTTATTCCGGTAACCTGTACAATACTTTTGGCATGATGCCGGAAAGCTAACACAATGACGTTTTAAAACCCCGATGGGGTATGGTAGCCCCGCCTTTCAAGGCGGGGGATGATGTAGAAAGCACCAAGCTACATTCTTTCTATTCGCCTGACCCAATAGCTGTATTTTAAAAGACCTTGGGGCTGT
>JABEUT010000257.1 GCA_013044305.1 Bacteroidia bacterium | reverse complement strand
TAGAAAATGTGGCAAGGGTCGCCGAGGCTGCGGCTCAATGGCTGAAGCAAAACTATAAAGCCCCGGTTGCCGTAATAGGTTACGATTGCCGCTTTGGAGGTAAAATGTTTGCCGAGGTTGCCGCGAAAATACTGGCAAACCGCAAGATTAATGTGTTGCTCTCCACCGGCTTTGTTTCCACACCCATGGTATCGCTTGGAGTGGTAAAACACAAAGCAAACCTCGGAATAATAATTACGGCAAGCCACAACCCGCCCGATTATAACGGCTTTAAGCTTAAGGGCGACTATGGAGGACCTTTACTTGCCGAACAGGTAAAGGAACTGGAGTCGATGATCCCCGGCAGCAATCCTGTGGACCCTGAATCGCTTCCGCTGGAAAAATTCATGGAAAACGGCACCATACGCTATACCGATCTTGAAACCCTGTATTGCAGGCACATTGAAACCAATTTCGACCTGAAGCTGATAAAAAAATCGGGGCTGAAGCTGGCATACGACTCCATGTACGGCGCAGGGCAGAACGTAATACGCCGCCTCTTTCCCGACGCCACCCTGCTGCATTGCACCTATAACCCGTCTTTCGGCGGAACAGCACCCGAACCCATTGAACGCAACCTTAAAGAGTTTGAGAGCCTTATACTCAAAATGAAAGATACCGACATGGGCCTGGCAACCGACGGAGACGCCGACCGTATAGGATTGTACAACAGCAAAGGGCAATTCATAGATTCACACAACATCATTTTGCTGCTTATCAACTATCTGGTTAACTATAAAAAAATGAAAGGCAAGGTTTGCGTTGCCTTTTCGGTTACCGAAAAAGTGAAAAAAATGTGCGCTCATCTCGGCCTGCCGCTCAAAGTGGTTAAGGTCGGCTTTAAATATGTTTGCGAGGTAATGCTTGCCGAAGATGTACTGCTGGGAGGCGAAGAGTCGGGCGGAATAGCCATAAAAGGACACATACCCGAACGCGACGGTATATGGATAGGCCTTACCATACTGGAATATATGGCAAAAACAGGCAGCACACTTGATGAGCTGATTAAGGAAGCGGTTAAAATTACCGGAAAGTTCACCTATAAACGAATTGACCTGCACCTGACCGAATCACTCAAACAAAAGGTGCTTGCAAACTGCAGTGATAACAAATTCAATACTTTCGGATCGTTCCGTGTGAAAAACATAAATACACTCGACGGCTTCAAGTATTATTTCAGCGACGACGATTGGCTGATGATACGAGCATCGGGTACCGAACCCGTACTGCGCCTGTATACCGAGGCATCGTCGGAAGCAAGGGCAACTGCCATACTCAATGCCGCTTCCCATACAATTAAAGCGATATAATATTTAAGCGAAACCTGCCTTGCCAACCTCACTAACCCTTTACCGGTCATGTCCGAATCAAATTTTGTAGATTATGTAAAGATCTGTTGCAGGTCTGGCAAAGGAGGAGCAGGCGCGGTTCATTTTTACCGCGACAAGAAAGTAACAAAGGGCGGCCCCGATGGCGGCGACGGAGGCAGGGGCGGACATATTATCATGCGCGGCAACCGGCAGTTGTGGACCCTGCTCCACCTGAAATACCGCAAACACGTTATAGCCGGAGACGGGGCAAACGGATCGAGGCAGCTTATGACCGGCGCAATGGGCGAAGATGTGATTCTGGAGGTGCCGCCCGGCACCATTATAAAAGACGCCGAAACCGGTAAAACGGAAGCTGAAATAACAAGCGACGGCGAGGAGATCATTGTAGTTCCGGGTGGCAGGGGAGGCCTTGGCAACAACCACTTCAAATCTTCTACCCGGCAAACTCCCCGCTTTGCCCAGCCCGGCGAACCGGGGAAGGATGAGTGGAAGGTGCTTGAACTGAAATTACTTGCCGACGTAGGGCTGATAGGCTTCCCTAATGCCGGCAAATCAACGCTGCTCTCGGTGGTATCCGCCGCCAAACCGCAGATTGCCAATTACCCTTTTACCACCCTTACCCCCAATCTGGGTATAGTACACTACCGCGACAACTACTCATTCGTAATGGCGGATATACCGGGAATAATTGAAGGCGCTCACGAGGGAAAAGGGCTGGGGCTGCGTTTCCTGCGGCATATTGAACGCAACTCGGTGCTGCTCTTTGTGGTACCCTGCGATGCGGACGACATCATTAAGGAATATGAAACCCTGCTTAACGAATTAAAGAAATACAATCCCGAACTGCTGGCCAAAAAAAGACTCCTCGGCATTTCAAAGTGCGACATGCTTGATGAGGAGCTGCTAAAAGAATTGAAGAAGGAGATGAAAAGCCATGCGGGAAAATTAAAGAAAACGCCTCTAATTTTCTTTTCATCACTCACAAGACTCGGATTATCCGAACTGGTGGAATTGCTCTGGAAGAGCCTGACGGCTGAAAAAGACTGACAGAAAGCAAAATAACGCTGCTCCGCTTTTCCGCCGGATCCAAAGCCTTTTATTTGCCCGCTTTGGCAAGAGCATTTGCTCTTTTCATCAGCTTGCTTTTAAGGTTTGCGGCCTTATTTTTATGATAGATATTTTTTCCGGCAAGCTTGTCTATCGAAGAAATAACGCCAGGCAGCTCCTTCTGATACTTGTCTTTTTTATCAATGCTGTGGATATTTTTGAGCTTGGTGCCCACCGTTTTCTTTCTGTAACGGTTGCTTAACTTTTTTGCGTTGTTGCTTCGTATGCGTTTAATTGCCGATTTGTGGTTTGCCATGTTTACTTTTATATTTATACATTGATTTTATTGGACCGATGAACTGCTATGTTACTTTACCCGTTCGCAATAAGCGCCGGTTCTGGTGTCTATCTTTATTTTGTCGCCCTGGTTTACAAATAAGGGAACATTTACTTCGTTGCCTGTTTCCACTTTGGCCACTTTGGTGGTGTTGGTGGCGGTATCGCCTTTCACTCCCGGTTCGGTATAAATGATTTCCAGCTCAACAAAAGTAGGGGGTTCGGCCAGTATAGCCATATCGCTTTCGAACGCCACGCTAACCTCCATGCCCTCTTTCAGGAACTGGGCTCCTTTTCCGAACAATACGGCCGGAATATGCACCTGCTCGTAGGTTTCGTTATCCATGCACACAATAAAGTCGCCTTCGGGATAGATGTATTGAAGCTTCTTGAATTCCACCCGCGCAAGGTCAACTGTTTCTCCTGAACGGAAACGGGTTTCCACCAGTTTGCCGGTTTTCAGGTTACGCATCTTGGCCTGATAAAAAGCCCGCAGGTTGCCGGGGGTACGGTGCTGAAATTCGAGGATGGAGCAGAGTTCGCCGTTAAATCTGATGATTGAACCTACTCCAATATCTTGAGTACTTGCCATGTTCTTGCCTTTTTTGGGGCTGCAAAGATAATAATAAACTGTTAACTGCCACTGCGGCGTTAAGTATTTTCAATTGTTTTAGGCTGAAGGCAAGCCCCCTGTTACTTTCCCGAATGCGTTTCTTTGGTCCACTGATCCTCCGTAATGGCCTCATCTTCATAGTCGGGCGGCGAGGCTTTGAAGAAATACACCCCGAAACTCCACGATTTACGGGTATATATCCAACCATGCTTTCCTATTACCAATACCCTTTTTGTTATCACGCAGCCGTTTGGCTCGTCCACCTGTTCTTCGGTTACCCCCTGTGCATACTTGGCCGCCACGGAGTCGGGACCGGAGTTTGCCGTATCGGAAGTATTTACTGGTGGCGACAGTATTTTACGGATGGCTGCAATCTGGTCTTTAGGATACTGTTCTGCCGGGAGCACCTGCGATGCCTTGTTATATAAGTCGATGGCGGCGGGGTATGTTTTGCCCTGCATTGCGGCGTCGGCAAGTTTAATTATCGAATCGTATTTCCTTTGCAGCGCCTTATATTTCAGGGCGTTAAGCTTTGCATTTTCATCGGCTTTAATGGCGCGTTCAATGGCTGCAAGCTGGTCTTTGGGATACTGCTCCTCCGGCTTCACTTTAAGTGCGCCGTTATACGCCTTTTTCGCCGCCTCATAACTCTTTACTTTAAATTCAGCGTCGCCGATCCGTATCAGGGAGTCGTACTTAGCCTGTATGCGTGCCTTCCGTGCGGCATCGGCAGCAGCATTTGCCTGCGATTCCAGCAGCTTGTCTATGGCTGCTATCTGGTCTTTGGGGTATTGCTCGTCCGCCTTTACTCCCAATGCAGAGTTGTATGCTGATTTGGCGTTGGTGTATTTTTTTGTTTTAAAGGCATTGTCTCCAATCTTCACCAGCGAGTCGTACTTAGCCTGTGTCCGCGCATTCATGACAGCATCGGCATCGGCTTTTATGGCTCTATCTATGGCTGCAAGCTGGTCTTTGGGGTATTGCTCCCCGGGCTTTACATCCAATGCTCCGTTGTAAGCAGATTTGGCATCGCTGTATTTTTTTGTTTTAAAGGCATTGTCTCCAATCTTCACCAGCGAGTCGTACTT
>JABEUT010000256.1 GCA_013044305.1 Bacteroidia bacterium | reverse complement strand
GTTACTAACACATTGAATATCTGTATATAATATCTAACAGGTTGCCTGGCACATAGCATAAACGGAGCGGGCAGTTTTTTTGTATTCTAATGTAATTAATTATAGGATTCTCCATTTTTCTGTGCCGGTAAAAGGAAAGATAAATCACCTGCGCGGTTCGGTTTTTTGCTAATATTGCAAGATAAAAATTTACCGGTTATGAGAAACTTTTTTGCATCCCTGTTTGGCGCCCTTATCGGTATATTCCTGGCCTTCTTCCTTATATTTATAATTTGTGTGGGAATTATAACCAATGCCGTAAGATCGGTTAAGGAAGAAACCATTACATCCGTTCCCCGTCCATCGGTACTCGAAATAAAGTTGAATCATCCGATAAGCGAACGTACCCCGCCCGTGGCTTTTAACTTCCGGCTGCCCGACGATGAGGCAAGAATGGTAGAAACTTCGGGACTTAACGATATTCTCGCCGACATCCATCATGCCGCACACGACAAGGAAATAAAAGGCATCTTTCTGAACCTCTCCGACATACCGGCAGGATTTGCCTCCCTGCAAAACATACGCGGGGAGCTTGAACGGTTCAAGTCAAGCGGCAAGTTCATAATTGCTTACAGCATGACGTATAGCCAAAAGTCATACTATCTGGCCAGCGTAGCCAACAAGGTTTACCTTCACCCCGGGGGCAATATTATGTGGAAAGGCCTAGGTGCTCAAATCATGTTCTACAAGAGGGCGCTCGACAAACTCGGCATACAGGTGGAAGTGTTCCGCCACGGCAGGTTCAAAAGCTTTGTAGAGCCCTTTGTGCTTGATAAAATGAGCCCCGATAACAGGCTTCAGACAAAGGCGTTCATTACTTCCATCTGGAACGACATGCTCGACGCCATAGGCTCATCAAGGCACATAGACAAGAAACAGCTGAACATCTATGCCGACAGCCTTACCATACGCAACGCCGCTGCCGCCGAAGATCGCCACCTTGCCGACACTCTTTACTACTCCGACCAGATACTGGATAAACTAAGGCAAAACCTAGGCATCAAAGCCGATCAGGCTATTCCGGCAATAGGGCTCGACGACTACCGCCACACCTTTAGCCCCGATGATTATGCGCCTGCCAAAATAGCGCTTATCTATGCCTCCGGCGAGATACAGAACGGCTATGGCGACGACCAGAATATAGGAGCCCTGCGCTTATCACAGTCCATACGCCAGGCACGGCTCGATAAGGATATTAAAGCAATAGTATTCCGTGTAAACTCACCCGGCGGCGATGCGCTGGCCTCGGAGGTTATTTGGCGCGAGGTGTCTCTGGCGGCAAAGGCAAAACCCGTAGTGGTGTCCATGGGCGATTATGCGGCTTCCGGTGGCTATGAAATATCATGCGCTGCCACCGAAATTGTAGCCGAACCAACCACTATTACAGGCTCGATAGGCGTATTCGGACTAATACCCGATGCCGGCGGCCTGCTAAGCGACAAGCTGGGAATAACTGTGGATACCGTTGGCACCAACAGCCATGCCACGGCTCCTTCGCTCTTTTACCCGCTTACCACCGCCGAAGGCGCCATTGTTCAGGCAGAGATTGAGGATATATACCGCAAATTTGTGATGCGCGTTGCCGATGGCAGAAAAATGACCTTTGCACAAGTGGACAGCATTGGGCAGGGCAGGGTTTGGACCGGCAGGCAGGCAATAAAAATAGGACTTGCCGACACCCTCGGCGATATAAGCACCGCCATGCAGATTGCAGCCGCCAAAGCCCACCTTACCAATTACAGCACCGAAGAGATGCCATCGCTCTATAATCCGCTGCGCAAACTTTTCAAACGCTTTGGGGTAGATGCCGAAACGGATATTTTACAGGCAGAACTCGGCGCCTTTTACCAGCCCGTTAAGGATTTGGAACAACTTACCAAAGAAAAAGGAATACAGGCGAGATTGCCGTTTAACTATATCATTGAATAAAGAAGTAAAAACAGCTGAAAACCAAAAATTAATAATTACTAACCCATAATTTATAATTGAGACATGACACCACTTGTCGGAATTGTTATGGGAAGCGCATCAGACCTTCCCTTGATGAAAGAAGCAGCAGCAGTGCTGGAAAGTTTTGAAATACCTTTCGAAATCAACGTATATTCGGCGCACCGCACACCCGCCAAAACATTGGAATACGCCTCGCAGGCCGCAGGCAGAGGATTAAAGGTGATGATAGCCGGAGCAGGCGGGGCAGCGCATCTGCCCGGTGTAATTGCAGCACTTACCCCCTTACCTGTAATTGGTGTTCCCGTGAAATCTTCCAATTCCATGGATGGGTGGGACAGCGTGTTATCAATTTTGCAAATGCCTGCCGGAGTGCCTGTGGCTACTGTAGCCCTTGATGGCGCTCAAAATGCAGGAATACTCGCAGCGCAGATTATTGCAACCGGCAGCCCCGAACTCATGAAAAAAGTGCTTGCCTATAAAGAAAAACTGAAAGAGAAAATTGCAAAATCGGCGGAAGAAACCAAAAAACTGGACTTTAAATTCCAGGTGAAGTAAAAATATCAGGGTCTGTTCAATGCAAATTGCGACATCAGCCTTCCATTGAGATTTTCCCGATTAAGAAAGTAGTGAAAAAAGCGCTGATTATAACTTATTACTGGCCCCCGGCAGGAGGGACAGGCGTTCAGCGCTGCCTGCGGTTTGTTAAGTACCTTCGGAATTTTGGCTGGGAACCCGTTGTGTACACTGCCGATAATCCCAATTATCCCCTTTACGATGAAAATCTGGTTAAAGCAATCCCCGAAGGGATTCAAACCCTGAAGCTGAAAATAAAAGAGCCGAACAACCTCTTTGCCCGCGCTACAACAGCGGGTAAGGCAGGTAAAGCTAAAGTACAGTCGAATGTGGAGGGCAAAAAATCCCTTTTTGTCAAATTCTTGTGGTTTGTGCGGGGCAACTTTTTTATTCCGGATGCCCGCGTATTTTGGGTTAAGCCTTCCGCCCGCTATCTTGAACGGTATTTGGCGGAGAACAAAATTGATCTGATTTTTTCATCCGGGCCGCCACATTCCCTGCATTTGATAGCCAAACAGCTTAAAGATAAGCTGAATATCCCCACAGTTGCCGATTTTCGCGACCCCTGGACGACGATAGACTATTTAAGTGAAATGTTTCTCACCCCGTTTGCCAAAAAGAAACATGAGAAACTCGAAAAGCTCGTGGTAACATCTGCTTCGGCGGTTACCGTAGTAGGCAGAACCATGTACAATGAATTTAAGGAAAAATATAACCGGGAATCGGTGGTTATTTATAACAGCTACGAAGCCACCCCGCCCCCCAAAGGCGGGATTTTGAACCCTCCTTCGGAGGGCACGGAGGCTTCCCTTGACAAGAAATTTACTCTCGTCCATATCGGAAGCTTTTTGAAGAACAGGAACTGCGACGACCTGTGGGAGGTATTATCCGAAATGGTAAACGAGGATAGTGTGTTCGCCAAAAACCTCGAAATAAAACTGATTGGCAACGTAGCCTCCAACGTTCTCGATTCCATTCAAAAGAATAAACTTTCGGCAAACCTGAATAAAATAGACTTCATGCCATACAGCGATACGCTCCGGCATCTGTATTCGGCACAGGCGCTCCTACTACCCATAGACAGGATAAAAAACTGCGAGTTTGTGCTCACCGGTAAACTTTTCGATTATCTGAAAGCCCACAGACCCATTTTATTGATAGGTCCCGAAAACGGAGATGCCGCGCAGGTAATTCAGGACTGCAATGCTGGATATTCTTGTAATTTTGGCGATAAGGCAAAAATGAAAAATACAGTAAAACATATTTACACGCTCTACCTTTCAGGTAAAAACAATATACAGCCGGTTAATGTGGAACGTTACTCTGCTTATGAAACAACCAAACAACTTGCGCGGCTCTTCGACTCATTAATAATAGAAAAACCGGCGCAGCCATGATAAAACTTGTAACCGTAATAGGGGCCCGCCCCCAATTCATAAAAGCTGCTGCCATAAGCAGGGCTGTCCGTAATCACTTCGGCAGGCAGATACACGAAGTAATTGTTCATACCGGTCAGCATTACGACGAAAATATGGCTAAGGTATTCTTCGAGGAATTGGAGATACCCAAAGAAAAATACAACCTCGGGATTGGTTCGGGAAGCCATGCAGCCCAAACGGCCAATATGATGATTGCCCTTGAAGAGGTGGTGCTGAAGGAAAGCCCCGATGCGCTGCTGCTATACGGCGATACCAATTCAACCCTTGCCGCCTGCCTGGTGGCGATAAAACTATTTATACCCATTATCCACGTGGAGGCCGGCGTAAGAAGCTATAACAAAATATATCCTGAAGAGATAAACAGGCTGATATGCGACCACTTTTCGTCGCTGCTGTTTGTGCCCTCCGATGCCGGAATGCGTTCCCTTCAGAAAGAAGGTTTTTTAATAGAGAATCATAAGAATGTTCGGGCTAACCC
>JABEUT010000255.1 GCA_013044305.1 Bacteroidia bacterium | reverse complement strand
CTTTGGAATTGGCCAGGCGCAAACTTTGCTGGGAGCCAAGGACAAAGCGCTGGACGCCTATACCCAATCACTGAAGATAAATCCGAAAAACGCCGATGCCGCCTATTACAGCGGTGAACTGAAGTTCCAGAACAAGGACTATAAGGGAGCCGAAAACGACTTTAGCACCGCCATAGCCGTAAACCCGAAATATGCCGAAGCCTTTAACGACAGGGGCAGCTGCAGGGTGGAACTGAAAGATTACAAAGGCGCCGAAGAAGATTATCAAAAGTCGCTGGACATAAACAAAAGCGCCTACACCTATAATAACCTCGGAAGCGCACAGCGGAAAGCCGGAGACCTGAATTCGGCGCTCGATTCGTATAATTCCGCCATTGCCCTGAAATCGGATTACTACATAGCCTATAATAACCGAGGTTCGGCAAAATTCGACAAAAAGGAATACCAGGATGCAATAGACGACTTCTCCAAAGCAATAGACTTAAACTCTAAATATGCCTTTGCCTATAACAACAGGGCTGCAGCCGAATTTAAAATGAAAGATTACCTGAAAGCCCGCAACGACTGCGATAAGGCCATAGAGCTTAACCCCTCGTACGGATTCGCATACCTGAACCGCGGAATAGCAAAAGAAATGCTCCGCGACAATACCGCCTGCAACGACTGGCAGAAGGCTGCCGACCTTGGCGTGGCTTCGGCAAAGCAGTATTACCAGGACTGTAAATAAGAAATTGAACTTGTGAACAAGGAACAATACCAAAACAACTAACAGGCTTCCCGATGAAAAAATACGCTATATCACTTATTACGCTGTTCATGCTGCAATCTTCGCTCTTTGTTCTCAAAGCACAGGTTGACGTGGAGTTCGACAAGAAGAATTTTAAAGACGACAAGCGTGGATATAAAAATGCAATGGACTCGATGCAAATGGGAGACGCCATGTACAATCAGGGATCGGTATTTTACCACTTCGCCCTGCCTCACTACCTTGCCGCCGATAACTTTAACCCCAACAGCTCTACACTCAACTACAAGATAGGGCAATGCTACCTTTACTCGTCCTTCAAAACATCGGCCATGCCCTATTTCGAAAAGGCATATAAGCTGAACCCGCAGGTGGCGCCCGACATACACTACTGCCTCGGCAGGGGCTACCACCTTACCATGAACTGGGATAAGGCGGAGCAGGAATACAACACCTACCTGCAAACGCTGAACCCCGGGAAAGACGCCGCCAAAATGAAGGACGTGCAGAAGAAGATACAGGAGTGCGAAAACGGCAAGGAACTGGTTAAAAATCCCATCAGGGTGTTTATTGACAACGTAGGCCCTTCCATCAACACGGAATACCCCGAATACGGTCCCCTGATTTCCGCCGACGAGTCCGAATTGATATTCACCTCGCGGAGACCCAATACCACCGGCGGGCAGATTGACCCGGGCAGCGGACAGTACTTTGAAGACCTGTACATAAGCTATTTTAAAAATGGCGCCTGGACACCCGCACAGGATATGGGGCCGCCCGTAAATACCGACGACCACGATGCTACTGCAGGCCTGTCGCCCGACGGACAAACCCTTTTCATATACCGTTATAAAAATGGCGGCGACCTGTTCCAGACCACTCTGCGCGGAAAAACCTGGACCAAGCCCGAACACATGAACAGCAAGATTAACTCGCCTTACCACGAAAGTACAATAAGTATGGCGCCCGACGGCAGAACACTGTACTTTATAAGCGACCGCCCGGGCGGCTACGGCGACAGGGATATTTACATGATTACCATGGACGTGAAAGGAAAATGGACAGACCCGGTTAACCTTGGCCCCACCATAAATACCGAATACGGAGAAGAAGGCGCCGACATACAAGCCGACGGCAAAACACTCTACTTCAGCTCGCAGGGGCACAACTCCATGGGCGGCTACGACATTTTTAAATCGGTGAACGAAAACGGCACCTGGAGCCAGCCCGAAAATATTGGCTACCCCGTTAACTCGCCCGACGACGACGTATTTTTTGTAATGGCGGCAAGCGGAAAACACGGTTACTATGCATCCATACGCGACGGAGGTTACGGTGAAAAGGATATTTATATGATCACCTTCCTCGGACCCGAAAAACCTGTTGCCTTGAGCGACGAAGACAATCTGCTTACAGGCAGCTCATCCAGCGTAGCCGATGTTATGGCGCAGGCTGTGGCGGTGCACACCACCAAAACCACCCTGCTGAAAGGAATAATATACGACTCCATGAGCCATGCGCCGCTTGAGGCTTCCATCGAACTTGTGGATAATGAAAAAAATCAGGTTATTGCAAGCTTCCTGTCCAACAGCGCTACGGGCAAATACCTGGTAACCCTGCCCTCCGGTAAAAATTACGGTATAGCGGTAAAGGCTGAAAACTACCTATTCTATTCTGCCAACTTCAACCTGCCGGATACGGCAAGCTATCAGGTTATAGAAAAAAATATACCGCTTCAATCCATCAATATCGGCAGCCGTATTGTACTTCGTAACGTGTTCTTCGACTATGACAAGGCTACCCTGCGCCCTGAATCTACTGCGGAACTAGACAGGCTCATAGCCCTGCTGAATCAATATACCAGGCTGAAGATAGAAATATCGGGCTATACCGACAACCGCGGCTCACAGACGTATAACCAAACGCTGTCGGAAGCCCGTTCCAAATCGGTAGTAGATTATCTGGTGGCGCACGGCATTGCGGCAGCCCGCCTTACCTACAAAGGTTATGGCATGGGCAACCCCATTGCCACAAACGAAACCGACGAGGGCAGGCAGCTCAACCGCAGAACAGAGTTCAAGATTATTGGCAATTAAAGCGCAATTTATCTGAATAAAGAATTAGCAGGTACCTGCTGCTGTTCCGGCTGAAGGTTCAGGTTAAATAATTGTTAAGATTTAATCGCCATATATTTCTTTTTATATATTTGCGGCGCCGTAAAGGCTTATTTATCAATGAAACGCATTAATCTCCTCCTCGGATTTTACGTAATCTTTCATGCCGCTTTATATGGACAAGGTTCGGGCAAAGCCATCAACTTTGGCGCCGGAACCAATGCACAGAATTTCAGCGTGAAACTTCCCGCCACGTTCCCAAAGTTGGGTAATGTTCCTGCTAACAGTGCCTTCACGATCACTGCGTGGTTCTACACCACGAACAATGCACAAACAGCCCAACGCATCTTTGAAGATGACCAGAACAAAACAGTCGGTTGGGGATTTTCAGTTGGAGATCCTGGGACAGGAGCGATAAGATTTTTCAGCAGGGGAACCAGTGCAGGAGCAAATCTCTTGGAAGCAAACACTGCAAACAATGTCATAGCAAGCAACACGTGGTATTATTTGGCTGCTGTGATAGTTCCCGGTAACAGTTTCAAGATTTATGTCAACGGAGTGTTGGAAGCTACCACAGTTGACAGCCGTGGCAGCACTTTCGGGAACGACGGTTCTCAAGCCGATTTTGGAGGGGAAGTTTCCACTTCTGCTGAAGCTGGTAATGGGTATTTTATCCATGGGTACGAAGACGAAGTCATTGTCTGGAAAGTAGCTTTTACTCAAGCTCAACTGCAAGCTGCTATGTGCCTAAAGCAAGCTGTTCCCAATGCGAACATTACTGCGTACTGGAACATGGACGGCGCAGTTACGGGAGCTAACGGCGTGCCTGATTTGTCAGGAAACGGATACAATGGAACTATGGCAGTAGCTATGACGAATGGCGATGTGATTACCTCCGGCGCATCTATTGGCGATGCCAGCACCCAACTTTACAGCCCGGGAACATGGGCAGGTCAGACCTTAACCCTTCCGGCAGCAGCCAAT
>JABEUT010000254.1 GCA_013044305.1 Bacteroidia bacterium | reverse complement strand
TGGTTCAAAAAAGCTATGGTATTGAAAGATACGCTCTTCAATATGGACAAAAGTAAAGCCCTGACGCGCAAAGAACTTACCTTTAAGTTTCAGCAACAACAGGACTCCGCCAAAGCCCATCAAGCCGAAATTGACGCCATTCACAACGAGGAGGTGAAAAGACAAAACAGCATTATTTATGCCGTTTCGGCAGGATTACTGCTTGTTCTTTTGCTTGCATTCAGTATTTTCCGGAGCCTGCAGCAGAACAGAAAAAAGACACAGATTATTGCCGAACAAAAAGCCGAAGTGGAGCACAAGAACCTGGTCATTGAACAGAAAAACAAGGATATAATTGACTCCATCACCTATGCCAAACGCTTGCAGGACGCCATATTACCGCCATTGAGTTTAATTGAAAAACACTTCCCTGAATCTTTTGTGCTTTATAAACCTAAGGACATTGTAGCGGGCGACTTTTACTGGATGGAGTGCGTTAACCTCGCCCCGGCCACCTCATCAACCTCACCCCTTTCTCCCCTCTCCACATGGAGAGGGGTTGGGGGTGAGGTAATTCTCATTGCCGCCTGCGATTGTACCGGTCATGGCGTGCCGGGGGCGCTGGTAAGCGTAGTTTGCTCCAATGCCCTGAACAGAGCCGTTAAAGAATTTCATATTACCGAACCCGGAAAAATACTTGATAAAACAAGAGAACTGGTATTGGAAACCTTTGAGAAGAGCGAAGGCAGTATTCAGGACGGAATGGATATATCCCTATTGGCTATCAGCCCTGCCCGAACTGTGTTGGCAGGCGGGCGTCAGCCAATAGCCGATAGCCTCGAAATACAATGGGCTGGCGCTTATAACCCGCTGTGGGTAGTAAGGGGTAAGGAGCATGGGGTAAGGGATATGGTGTTGGAGGAAATACCCGCCGATAAGCAACCCATTGGTAAAAATGACAACCCAACACCCTTCAACACCCACTCTCTTGCTCTAAATAAGGGCGATACTTTATATTTGTTTACTGATGGCTTTGCTGACCAGTTCGGCGGACCAAAAGGTAAAAAATTCAAATACCAAAAACTTAAGGAAGAGCTATTGACTGTTAGCCGCCAGCCATTGGCCCGGCAAAAACAAATATTGGAAAAAGAGTTTGAAAATTGGAAAGGTGAACTGGAACAAACAGATGATGTATGCGTGATTGGAATAAGAGCCTGACGGGAGTTGCGTCGCCGCAAGAGAAGGACGATATTCGTCCGGCGAAGCCCCTGATTTACGGGTGAACCCCGGTCAGTTGCAATACTCCGGCACCCGTGTCGCGTTCAGGTACCAGCTTTCGTCGAGGGAGTTACAGTAGTCCCTTTTCAGCTTGGTAATTTTATAGATGGCCCTGCTAATCTCGTAAGAAGAATAGGAGGGTTTTATCATGCCGATTATTACAAGCGGGCTGTACGACAAAGGTTCGTAGCAGTTTTCCTTGTAATGATATACCCTTAAGGTATATGAATCGGGACCCAGCTTGCATACCTCTATTTCAAAATCGTTGTCGAAACGTTTGATAGCGGTAGGAAGGTTGTCCGGGATTTTTTTAAATTTCAGTTCTCTGAATAATTTCATAATAACGAATTTTAAATGGCTCAAAAGTATATTGCGGTTTTCATTCGCCAACCTTGACCCTCCCGTACTTATGAACAGATAATTGTTACTGGCGCCTGCCTGAAAACGACTTCGCAATTTTTAATTTATTCAGGGATAATCTCAACCTGAAGGCGTTTACTATCGTCTTAAAGGAAAATGAACCTGTACGTAAAAAATGGTTTGTATGCACGATTGCCATAAACGGAGGCAAATATTTTAAAATATATCTTTGCACTAATTTTGAACCAGTTACCTACAACTTAAAAACGCATTTTTTTTTGATGTCCGGAAATCATAAATGCATAATTGCGCTCCTTAGTGTTGTCCTCATTTTATTTGTTCATACCGGATCGCGATGTCAGACCTCGGCAAGCAGCATGGGCTTTTCTACCAGCTCCGATACCTATGGTGAGGCCTGCGATGTATTTGGGCTGGGAGTAACTTACGGAGGCGGCCTGGGCGCCCCATTCATTTCATACGATTTGCTTCCGGGCTATTCCGGCGGCACATCAATTGGAGGTATGGCCACCTATGAGCACCTGTTCAGCAAAAAGCTCGGGCTGGGTCTTGCCGCCTCATATTCCAACGCATCCTATAACGCCGTAATCAACTATCCGGCCGGAGTTTCGTACCCCGCAGGCACAGTTAACGATACTAAAAAGGGCGGATATATAGGCCTGGGAGGGCGCTTCATCTATCACTTTTCGGGCCACCGCCTCGAACCATACATCGGGGCTGTTTCCGGTATTACCCTTACCAGCCTTTATTCTGAAACATACTCACCCGGAAACCCAACCGTATTCACCGGCCGCGTACTTTTCGGCGGAGTTCTGATTGGCATCCTGGCGGGCATAGAATACCATGCAAGCAATTATTTTTCGGTGAAGCTTGAATGCAACTATTCCGGCGTGCCGAACTATCTGGGCGGAATATCTTTGAACTACAGGATATACAACAGGTACTGACCCTGCGGACGGGAAACTAAAAACTGATTTATATCATAAAATAAAATGACAATTCTGTGACATATACAATTACATTACAACGCACCTTTGTAATGCAAAAAATAACAAAGCACAGAGAGATATTACCAAGCCGGATAATAACAGAGTCATGAACAGATACAAGATATTGGCTTTTACCCTGCACAAAACCAAATTAAAAGAACTGGAAAGTCTTTTTGTTGAAGAAAATATACTTAAAACCCGGCTCGAAGAGGTAAAGAAATCAGTGTCTGCCGAAGGATTGATGTACCTGGGCACCTGCCACCGCCTCGAACTCATTTTCTCGCATCCCTCGCCCGAAAAAATCCAGGACTTTACCCTGAAAGCGCTGCAGGCCTTCCATCCCGAGTGGAACAAGAGCAAATTGGCACTGGTAGCCTCGCAGGTTGCCGAATACAACGGCGAAGAAGCCGTAAACCATTTATTTCAGGTGGCATCGTCGCTCAATTCACTCGTAGTCGGCGAACGCGAAATAATAACCCAGGTGCGAAGCGCTTATGAATGGAGCCATGAACAGAAACTTACCGACGACTACATACGCATACTGATACGTAAAACCATTGAAACCGCCAAGAAAGTTTACACGCAAACCAAAATATCGGACAAACCCGTATCCGTAATGTCGCTCGCCTGCCGCAGGCTCCAACAGTGGAACATAGGGTTCGACACGCGCGTGCTTATGATAGGCGCCGGGCAAACGGCCGATGTAATGGTGAAGTACCTAAGCAAACACGGCTTTACCAAGTTCGTGATATTCAACCGCACCCTAAAAAGGGCAAAGGAACTTGCACGCCGCTACAATGTAGAAGCTTTACCGTTAAGCAGCATATACAAGTATCAGGGCGGCTTCGATCTGCTAATAACCTGCGTTAAAAGCGCCAGGCCTGTGGTAACCGAAAAGTTGTACCATGCCCTTATAGCGAATGATATACACAAAAACAACTCCCCTGCTGCTAAACAAGATAAGATAATTGTGGACCTGGGCTTGCCCATGAATACCGAAAAAGCCCTGCTCGACAGCGGTATGGTGCGCAGCATTACCATGAAAGACATGAAAGAGGCCGCCGCCAACAACCTGACTGAACGTAAAAAAGAGATTGCTGCCGCCACAGCCATCATAAAGAGTGCAATAAAGGAATTTAGTTCGGACATACGCAGCCGCAAGGTGGAAATAGCCATGCGCGAGGTTCCCGTGAAAATAAAGGAGATAAAGTCGGCCGCCATCACCTCGGTTTTCCAGAGGGAAATAGACGCCCTTAGCCCGGGCTCCAGGGAAGTGCTGGAAAAAGTAGTTGACTATTTGGAAAAAAAATACATAAGCCTGCCCATGCAAATGGCAAAAAAGATACTTGCCGATTCCGGAAACTAACTGCATGGCCGCCTGATATGATCCCTGCCATCTGCAGGCACGGATAGAACAGATAAAATAAGACGAAACTGCTCAAAAACGTGATAAAAATCTGTTTTTGCACGATTAAACCCATATTTACCTTTCCCGTTCACAAAAAAAGATTAGCTTTGCCTGTAAATTAATCATAGCAGCAGAGGGGCAGGCCGTATGCGCCAAAAATACAGGAGAGCAAGATTATACCTAAGAACCATATCAGGGAAAAATTAGTCCGAAAGAATTGACAAAATACAACCTGCTTTCCACTGAAAATATAATTTGCCTGTTGCATCCGTTTATTGCATTTCATGAAAAGTAAAACACACCCGCCGGCCAAGGGGATAATAAAGAAAAAGGAAAGGGGAGATACCGCCAGCCTCCCGTCGGATATTTTTAAGGCAGCCGCCGACATCAGCGATGCAGGTATAGTTATAGTCCACCAGGATAAGGTTATATATGCCAACACGCGGTTTCTTACATCTTTCCGCTTGAATATGAAGGATGTGATAGGAACCAATCTGCTAAGGTTTGTTCAGGCCGAAGACCAGCCTGTTGCCAAAAAGGAGCAGGAACGGAACAGGAATATTGTGTATGAATTGAAAGGATACCGCGGCGACAGGGAACCTGTGGACCTAGAAGTAAGTGCGACTCCGGTATTATACGAAAAAAAAGTTTGCAGGCTGCTGCTGATACGCGATATTACTAAAAGAAAATCGGTGGAGAGCCACTTCAGGAGCTACAGCGGGCTGCTTAATTCACTGCCACAGGCAATTTATGTGCTCTCGTCAAACGGAGATATCCTGTTCAGCAACAACAACGGGACAAAAATGGCCGCATCGGTAACCAAAGAAAAAACTTCGCCCCTGGGCACCTCCCTGATGGATTACATTATGCCGGAGTACCAAAACACCACGAAACACTTTCTTGCAGAATTAAAAAGCGGCGTAGGCGCCGGCAGCAGGTTCGTAAAATTTAAAAGCATGGGCGAACCAAGGAGCATTGAAATGTCTGCCGTAAGCGTGGAATGGGAAGGAGGCAAGGCGACAATGGTTGTTTGCGAGGATGTGTCGCTGAAAGAACAGATGGAAAAAAACGAAATTGCAAAACAGGCCATGCAGTCGGTGAACGAACACCTGCAATGGGAGATTGAGAAACACGCCGAATTGCAGGACCGGCTGAAGAAAATGGTGGAGGAAAAAGAATGGCTTTTGAAGGAAGTGAACCACAGGGTAAAGAACAATCTCCAGATTCTTACAAGCATACTCAACCTGCAGATAAACCAGATGAAGGACAACAAGCTGGTGCCTGTGATACGCGAATTTCAGAACCGTTTTTTTGCACTTACTTCCATATACAGCAGCCTGTACCGCCGAGGAGAATCGGAAGAAATTGACCTGTCCAAGTACCTGCGCGATCTGGCGCACAGCCTGTCGGTAAGCTATGCCGGGCCCGAGAACAAAATTACAATAGCCTGCAGCGCCGACAGTATGTTTGTGGAATACGACGATGCCATAACTTTTGGTTTGATTGTAAATGAATTAATATCCAACTCCATTAAGTATGCCTTCCCCAACGGGAGAAAAGGGCTTATTGAAGTTAAACTGAAAAAAAAGGCAGATCAGGTGTCGCTTATAGTAGCCGATAACGGCATAGGCAAAAAAGAACTTTTAAATCCGGACTCCAACAATACGCTGGGACTACAGCTTGTAGAAAGCCTTGTAACACAACTGAAAGATTCACAAATAAAAGAAACCATTAGCAATAAAGGAACCCGCTACGAAATTACCTGCACCCTCTCTTCCAAAGTGCCGGAGAAAGCTGTCCTTTTTAAAACATGAAAAGCTGACCATAACAAATCCAAAAATAATCCATGAAAAAAATTAACGTACTCATAGTAGAAGATGAAGTAATTATAGCCAAGGACATTACCCAGACCCTGCAAAAACTCGGATACAATGTGGTAGGACATTGCACCAGGGGCGAAGCTGTAGCTGGCATGGTGGAATCGGGAAAACCCGATATTGTGCTTATGGACATTATGCTCAAAGGTGAAATGACCGGCATTGAAGCGGCAAAGGAGTTAAACGAAAGGTATGAAATTCCGGTTGTTTACCTCACCGCCTATTCCGACGAAAGCAGCTTAAGCCGCGCCATAGCCACCTCGCCCTCCGGTTACCTGGTTAAGCCGTTTAAGCCAAACGACCTGCGCGCCACCATCGAAACGGCGCTGCACACCTTTAATCAGGAAAAAAAGCTCAAGACCGAGAACAAAATGCTTTACGATCTTGTGCAGAACAAAAATGCGCCGGAAATACTTTTCGTAAAGTCTGATTTACATTTTATAAAAGTGCCCCTGAAAGACATTATTTATGTAGAGGCGCTTAAAGATTATGTAACCCTGCATACTGCAGATAAAAAGTACATTATACGCTCAACCATGAAGGGAATAAACGACAAACTGCCCCCCGATGCATTCGCCCGCGTGCACCGTTCCTTTATTGTACGTATGGATAAAATTTTATCAATAGACCACAACCGCATGATCCTCGAATACAATAAGGAAATTCCTATCGGCGGACTTTACAAGGAGCAATTCATGACCCGTATAAACACAGTTTGAAACAGCCATTAGGCGGAACAATCGATATAGGATTTGCGGTGTTTATTTTTCCAAGCATCCTCACGCAGCTAAATCAGGTCCTTCAAAACATCTTCCACGGGCTTGTGGCCCGGCATAAAGGCAAGTATCTTCATCAATACCTCCTCTACCATAGCATCGGGGCATGAGGCTCCGCTGGTAAGAACAATGCTTAACGGCTTGCCTGCGGCAATAAAGCCCTTCGTGCTTACACGCATCTCGCTGTTTATGTCGAAATGGTTTATAAGTGCAGGCGACTCAATTTCATTTGCCGATGAAATAAAATAAGTCCTGAACTTCTTTTCGCATAATTCCACGATATGCGAGGTGTTCGAGCTGTTGTATCCGCCCACAACTATGGCCATATCGGCATTGAGTTTCAGCAATTCCTGGGTGGCATCCTGGTTTTCATTGGTTGCGTAGCATAAGGTATCGCGCGTATCGGCCATGTGCTCCTTTATATTAGCGGCGCCGTACTTTTCTATCATTACTTTTTTCAGGTAATCGGCTATGGCCTGGGTTTCGGCCGCAAGCATGGTGGTTTGATTGATCACCCCTATCCTCTGCAGTTCGGTTCGCGGATCGAATCCTTTTGAATACCTTCCCGAAAACAGTGTATAAAATTCCTTTTCCGGGACCCGCCCCGATATAATTTCGCCTAACAGCCTGGTTTCTTTCATATCCTTTACTATAAGCGAGGGGCTTTTGGCTACGCTGTGCGAAAAAGTGGCGCGGGTTTCCTCGTGCAGAGGCCTTCCGTGGATAATGACGGTGAAGTTTTCGCTGCCCAGCGATTCAGCTTTATTCCATACCCTGTGAACAAACGGGCAGGTGGTATCATAGGCTTCCACCCTGATGCCCCGTTCTTCTATTTGCTTTTTTATGTCGAGTGTGGTACCGAAGGCAGGGATAATAACCACGTCGTTTGGGGTGATTTCAGAAAATGGTGTGATTATTTTTCCTTCGGTATCCATAAGAAATTTTACACCCTGCTCAACCAGGTTGGCATTCACCTCCTGGTTATGTATCATTTGCGAAAGCAGATAGATGCGCTTGCCGGGGTTTTCCTTCAGCGCCCTGAAGGATAGCTCTATGGCGTTCTGTACGCCGTAGCAGAAGCCAAAATGTCTTGCAAGATAAAACTTAACTGTTCCGAAATCGAGCAGCGACGGGCTGAAATCCTTTTTTTTGGGGTCGGCTGCCGAGCGCAGCGCTTTTACCCTGGCCAGCAGAGGGCTTTTATAAAATTCCGGAATTTGAAACGATTTCACGCAGCAAAGTTACGAAAAAGCATTGCTTCCGGCTTGCCGCCTCAACAACTCTTTACATCCTTGCCTGCTTAGCAAGCAGCTCTACCTGTATATTTTCTTTACGGTTGCTCCGGCAGAGGTTACCACACGCACGGTATATATTCCTGCGGTTTGCGGGAGCGCCACATCAAGACGGCTTTCCGAAACGCTGGTATGTATGTCATTAATAACCTTCTGACCAAGCATATTGTATGCCGACACAATTACGTCTTCGGCCTGCGGGAAGTTGAAATTTATGGCTGCTCCGTTTTGGGTTGGAATAATTGTATAGTTACCATCGGGGCTGTTGGCCTGCAACACCGAGCCGTCGGCGCTGTTCAGCTGCATATTGTTGCCTTTGGTCAGCAGGTTTCCGCTGCACGATTGTCCGGGTTCCAGTCGCGTAAACCTTACAATGTAATCAAATTCCTGTCCTTTTTCCGTGGCTATAAAGGTATAAATGCTGTTGTCCGAAAAATTGTTCAGCACAGCCCCTGTCTTGCTATCAATAAGGCATACGCATTGGTATGAGCTAAGATTGGGGATGTTATTTGTGCTAAGGGTATATTTGGCGGGCACATTGCAAGTGGCCGACATCGGCACATCCACCTGTGTGGCCCCGTCGGGCAAACGGTTTACTATCAGATTTTTATTATCGGAGCTGTAAGTTACAAGTACGGGTACCTTCTTGGCTATGCTGGGTATATACAGGTTGTCTTCGTTAAAGGTATATGCAGGTGAATAGCCCCCGCCGAATATGATGGTGGTGGGGCATGATAATGTGTTGGAATCTTCAGACAGGGTGAAGGTAACGCTATTATCGGATTTGGTCGGGTCGCCGGGCGCTAAAAGGTTTGTGGCG
>JABEUT010000253.1 GCA_013044305.1 Bacteroidia bacterium | reverse complement strand
TCATCAGGCTTACCTGTGCACCCGGCATGGGTTTTGCACTGTCGCCTGCAAGCAGGTTGCCCGAAATGTTGATGTTGTTGTCGGAAGCGTTCATCTGGGGCATGGTGGTTAAATCGGGCGGCAGGGCGCTGAACACAAATTTCCCCATTTTGCCGTTGTTAAGGCTTACTGCCACCACCCTTCCTGTGCTGTCGGTAAGGTAAAACTTCTTTTTACCTGTAAAGCGAGGGTCGTTTTCATTTACCTCCACATAATATCTTTTGTCGGGTTCCAGGTTCTCAAATCTGAATTTTCCTCTGGAATCGGTATTGGCGGTGGCAAGGGTGGCTCCGCTGTCGTTAACGAGGCGCACGGCAACATCGGGAACAGGGTCGTTGGTATCGTAACTGAACAGCACTTTGCCTTTCAGCGGGCGGTAGTCGCCAATGTAAATGAAGCTGTATATATCATCGAGCCCGGCGCCGCCTTTCCTGTTGCTTGTAAAGTAGCCCGACCTGTTGTTGCGGTTGAAGCATATCCCGAAATCGTCGGTAGACGAATTAACGTCCGGTCCCAGATTTTGCACATTGGTCCACTTACCGTTCACATAGCTGGCTGAAAAGATGTCGAGTCCTCCGAAATTAAAATGCCGGTCGGAGGAGAAGAACAGTACTCCGTCGCTGCGGATGTAAGGGAACGCCTCGTTGCCGGGTGTGTTCACCTCGTCGCCCAGGTTTTTCGGCTGCGACCAGTTGCCGTTTTGCATACGCTGGCATGCGTAAAGGTCGCACCCGCCGTAGCCGCCGGGCATATCCGACGAAAAGTAAAGGGTTCTGCCGTCGGCTGACAGCACCGGATCCATCACGGAGTACGAATCGCTGTTGTACGGGAATGCCACAGCATCGCTCCAGCCGTTGCCTTTTTTCTCGCATGAGTATATCTTTGCCTGATTTATAAAATGATTTTTCCGGGTTGATTTTACTTCGGTGTAGAACATCTCCTTGCCGTCGGCGCTGAATGAAACAGGTCCGAGGCTGCATTCGGTTAAAGTTTTATTATCGGTGAGCGGAAAAGGCTCTGGCTTGCCAAAGCCGTCTGCGCCGGAATGTGCAAGGTATATCTTGTAAAAGTTGCCGCCTGTGGCGCCGCTGTGTGCCATGTTGACAATATCGGGGTTGCGGTCGGAAACGAAACCAGATCGTCGCCGTATGCGGCCGGCGAAAAGTCGGAATGTTCCGAGTTTACTGCATTTACAGGCTTAACAGGATAATCAATGTAAAATTTGCGCTTAAGCATATTGCAGTAGCGCACCTCCCTTGCGGCATTGCTGTCGGCCGGGTCCAGTATGGTGGCTTTAAGAAATTCCGTGCGTGCTTCGTCTATCTTACCGTTATTCTTCAGTATTTCCCCATAGCGATACAATACCCTTGCGCCTGTTCCGGGCATGGAGGCGGCCTTAGCAAAATAAATTTCGGCGTTTGCATAGTCGCGTATAATCTGGTAACATTCTGCGAGCCTCACCAGCGAGGCCGTATCGGAAGGGTTGGATGATACGGCGGTTTTGTAATATTTTATGGCATCGTGGTATTCGTAGGCGTTAAAGCATTTATCGCCTTTCGATTTCTGGGCATGGATGCAATTTTGGGGTGCGAGGAACAATGCAAGCGCAGCCGTATAGCGGCAAAGCAGCGTGGTAACAATACCCCTGCACCGTGCCTTGCCAAAGTCAAGGTAGCGCCGGTTCGAAGTGTTGTGCCTGTATTTTTTTGCTTGTTTCATCTTGCCTCATCCCCTGCTGTTAAAGATACCGGGGAGAAACCTGCGCCATTTTCCTTTTGCCGAAGTCAACCGTTACCGATAATTCATAGGTACCTCCGCCTGCCTGACCGATGGCGTTGAGGCCCAGGTCGTAATCAAAGCCTATCTGTAAATAACCCAGAGCCCTGTATGCGGCAAGGAAGGTAAAGCCGTAGCCGGTACGGTAACCGGCGCCGAGCCACAATTTATCCTGAAGCAAAAAATCGGCGTTAAAATCGGCGGTGACAGGTGAATTCTCGGCTACCTTGGCTATGATGGACGGGCTGAACAGAACATTGTCCGACAGCTCGTATCCCTTGCCTATCATTAAATAGGCGTGCGGACGGAAATCGGCGCTGTCAACCGGCGAGTTGCTTGTTTGTTGTCCCTGTATCAGGTGGTTGAAGCTAAAGCCGGCGTAAAAGGTGTTTGAATAGTAATAAACCCCGAAGTCGGCATTAGGTACTATCTTCTGGCTGTTGGCATAAGTATTCATCGGGTCGCTGGCATCCTTGTAATTTATTTTGCCGAAATTAATATCATAATCGTAGATGCCCAGGCCGAGTCCCAGCGCAAGCTGACCTTTGAAAAGATGCATGTGGTAGGCATAGTTGCCCTGTATGGAGTTGCTTGAGGTAGGTCCAACATTGTCGTTCATGAATTCAAGTCCCCAGCCTACTTTCTGGCTGGCGAAAGGGGCCTCCACCATCAGGGCGTTGGTTTGCGGTGCGCCCGGTATCTGTGTCCACTGGTCGCGCGATATCAGGGTGGCTTCGGTGGCATCGCGGCTCCCTGCCGCTGCAGGATTTATCGCCATCTTATCGAACATATACATGCTGTATTGCGGGTCTTGCTGCGCATATACAGAGCAGGCTGCTGCAAGTGGCAGGAGTAGCGATATGAACCGGCGTAAAAATGGTTTCATCGTTCCGATGAGATTATTGTATTCAAAGGCAATAAAATTATAAAAAAAATGATTACGGAAGACTAACCGTTTACAAAGCCGGTGCCGATTTGTTCTTAGAACAGGCGGACGATACTTTCTGCCGTATTTAAATTATTCAAATTTGAATTGATGGTAATACTAATTCCCCGATGAGTTTAATTTGCGGGCAATACCCTGGTTCAGTACCGAAGGCTTCCGGCAGTAGCGGGATAAGCCGAGTATGCCGATAATGCAGGAACCAATAACAATTCAACGCTTGCTAAGAGGAGTAATTTCATAACATTCAATTCCATCCGGGAGCTTGCTAAAACCCGGAATCCCCTGATAATTCTTAATTGTAACGTTTTAATTATTTGTGCCGTCATTAATTTTTTTATAAATCCTGTTTTTGTCCAAATGTAAATAATTATGACTTACAGAGTAAATTTTGTGCACTTTCTGTAACACGGCATTTGAGACGATGCAATAGCCGGCCCACGACCTGAAAGTAACGCCATACTTTATTATATCTTTGGTATTACTAACCCGGTTCGAATCAAAATAGCGTATCTTGTATTTGCAGCGTATTCTTGAAGTAAATTCGTCAGGGATATGAACACAAAAGGTAATAGTCCAGTTTGTTATGGTTAATTTTTCATTTGTGTCTTCTATATTTACCCAGTTCCCCTGTATTAGCCTGTGTATGGCAGGTATTTTTCTAAGTGAGGAATGATGAAAAACACTATCCTGACCAAAGGCGCTGCGGGTGCAGAAAAGCAATAACATAAGGATAAATGCTCTCTTCCCGTATGAATTATATAAGTTACTGCACCTCATACTTCAAAATATATATTGGCAGGATATATCGACTTAATTACCCTTTTGTTTCTATATTATGCCTTCTCTTTTTCGATGTAAGCAGCCCTCTTTCTATGGCTGTAAAGAGAAACAATGAGCAGCCTGCATTTATATTTATACAAATGTAGCCATATTAACAAAGCGCCATGGTAACAAACCAATCACCCGCCGGGTACATTCTAAACTTTAATTCGAAGCTGCTTCTACCCGGCAAAAGCGTCAATGTGTTGAATCGCCTCGCCGGTTTGCGAAGGAAGGAACCATACCATATCCTTTTCTCTTTTCAGCCAGGTAAGCTGTCTTTTTGCGTAGTGCCGCGTTTCAATTTTTATACGCTCTACCGTATCAGCCCAATTGTATTTGCCATCAAGAAACCCGAAAATCTCCTTATATCCTACCGTTTGCAGGGCGTTCAGGTGGCGATAGGGATATAGTTTTTTGCATTCATCGAGCCAGCCGCGGCGCAGCATATTGTCCACCCTCCTGTTTATCGCCTCCGTAAGCTGCCCTTTTTGGGTCTTCAGTCCTATTTTAATAATATCAAAACTGCGTTTTTTGGGCTGCCTGCTTCGCATGGCGGAGTAGGGGAGGCCGCATAGTTCCGTTACTTCCAGCGCCCTGATGAGCCGGCGCGGATTGTGGATGTCTGCATTTTTGTAATAGTCAGGGTCCTTTATTTTCAGTTCTTGCTGCAAGGCTGCTATGCCCTGTTCCAGCAACAGCCTGTTGTATTTTTCCCTGATGGCCGCATCGGCCTGTGGCAAGGCATCGAGCCCCTCGCAGACGGCATTGATAAAAAGCAGCGAGCCTCCGGTCATGACCAGCTTATCATGTTTCTCAAACAGTTTTTCAATACATTCCAAAGCTTCGGTTTCGTATTTTCCGGCAGAATAACTGTCGTGTATGGAGTGAGAATTGATAAAGTGATGGGGTGCCTGCTCCAGCTCGCTGCGCGTGGGTTTGGCGGTGCCAATCTCCATTTCGCGGTAAAACTGCCTGGAATCGGCCGAAATGATTTCTGTTTTGAAATGCTTAGCTAATGTTATCGAGAATGCGGTTTTTCCGGCGGCGGTGGGACCTGTTACAACTATCAGCAGCGGGGCAGGCAAAACAGTACGAACCGTTTAATTGAATTCTTCTACATCCAGATTTCCTTCATCTTCGCCCTCTTCAACGGTATCATCCTCGCCTGCGCCGAATTCCTCGGCTCCGCCGGCTTCGGCTTTTACACCAACCGGTATCTCTTCGTCCTGTTCGTCCTGTTCTTCTTTACCGGCATAGCGTCCGGTAAGTTCGTTTACGTAATTGTCGTCCTCCTTTACCTCGGTTTCCACTTCGTCTTCCTCTTCCGGAAGCACAGCCTGCGCCGGCGCCACAATCTTATACTGAACTGGAGCCTTGCCTTTGCTTTTGCTAATGCGGGGGTAGCTAACGGGCGAGTCGGGAAGTATTTTTAAAAGTTCGGCATAAAGGGTCCAGCATCCGTTCTGCGGGTCGTATTCGTAAACAAGCTTTTGGTGCGGATCTTCCATATAGGGGGCTATCTTAGCCGCATGCATCCACGACCCGGATTTTGAGTCTGCATTTTTTTTATCGCGAAGCAATTTTATCTCCTTTCCTTTGCGCCAGGTGTCGTTGCTTATAAAAAATGAGGCAGAATGTTTGTCATCAAACTCAATTGCCTTTTGAATTACAGTATGCAAATCCTCAAAAGTCTGATTTGCCTGTATCTCAATTTCGCGGTACACGCTCTCATCATCCTCAAAGTAAACTTTAAACCGGTACACTGACATGTTTGGTGGTTTTGTATGGCAAATATATAATTTTTGAAAATGATAAATGAAATGAAATTAATGCAAATGCTGATTTATTATGATGTGAAATAGATACATCAAACCGTATGGCATGAATTTACCTGACCTTGAAAAACATATGTGCAAGACAAGGCAAAACCGGGGAGATATTATAAGAATAGTTTTTTTTGCCATCTAGACTTTTTGTGAACATCTGTAATATCATTTCCCAAATTCGTACCTTTGCAATCTACAACCGTAACCAAACGGTTTTGTTTCTTTTGCCATTATGATTCCCCGCGACACCATAGATTCCATCTTTACCGCCGCCCGCATCGAGGAGGTGGTAGGCGATTTTGTAAATCTTAAAAAACGCGGGGTAAATTACTTGGGTCTGTGCCCGTTTCATCACGAAAAAACCCCCTCGTTCACCGTATCGCCGGCAAAAGGAATATATAAGTGCTTCGGTTGCGGCAAGGGCGGCAATGCAGTGAACTTTGTTATGGACCATGAACAGATGGACTATGTGAACGCACTGAAATACCTTGCCAGAAAATACAATATTGAGATACAGGAAGAGGAGCGTACAGAACAACAAAAAGAACTGGAAACAGAACGCGAGAGCCTGATGATTGTATCGGCTTTTGCCCAGCGTTTTTATACCAGCCAACTCTTCACCGAACAGGGCAGCGCCATAGGCTTAAGTTATCTCGAAGAACGGGGCTTTACCCGCGAAACCATAGAAAAATTCCAGCTCGGCTACGCTCCCGAAAATTACAAGGCGCTGCTTCAAACGGCACTTAAAGATGGATACTCTTTGAAGTTTCTGCTGCTGTCGGGGCTGGTGCGATCTTCCGCCGCACAGGGCGACGACGGCAAAGAGGCTGCAGAGCCAACGGCCGAACAATGCTCCGATCGCTTCGCTGGAAGGGTGATGTTCCCCATCCATAATGTAAGCGGTCGCGTTATTGCCTTTGGCGGACGTACCCTGCGCAAGGATAAAAACGTGGCCAAATATGTGAACTCGCCCGAAACGCCCATATACCATAAAAGCAACGTGTTCTATGGCCTGCACCTGGCACGGAAGGCGATAGTGGCCGAAGACAGCTGTTTTCTGGTGGAAGGCTATGCCGATGTTATTTCCATGCACCAGTCGGGCGTAGAGAACACGGTGGCATCATCGGGCACCTCACTTACCATAGAACAGGTGCGGCTGATACGGCGCTATACTCCCAACCTTACTATACTGTACGATGGCGACAGCGCTGGAATAAAAGCGGCCGAACGCGGTTTCAATATAGCACTGAAGGAGGGTATGAACGTGAAGATAGTAACCCTGCCGCCGGAAGACGACCCCGATACCTTTGCGCGCAAACATTCCACCGCCGAACTAAAAGAATACATCACGACTAAGGCTGCCGATTTCATCGTGTTTAAAACGCGCGAACTTGCCCACGCCGCCACCAACGACCCAATTAAAAAAGCGGAACTTATCAAGGAGATCATCACAACCATTGCCGCCATACCCGAACGCACCAAACGGGGCGTTTACGTTAAGGAGTGCAGCCGCATCATGAATATGGAGGAGCTAATACTGTGGGGCGAACTTGACCTTGCCAGGCGCAAAATGTTCGATGAGCCAATACCCGCGGCAGCTTTGCCGAAAGCCGCCCCCGCGCAACCGGCCGTGTCCTATTCGCTCCTGTCGTCGGTGCCGCAGGAAATGGAAATATTGCGGGTTCTGATTAAGTATGCCAATGAAACAGGCGAATTCATAAATGAAGGCGAAACCGGCGAAGAGCAGGCTAAATATCAAATGGGTATTGCCGATTACATTATAGAAAGCATAACGGGCGATTATTTCGGATTTGAAGATGATACATGCAAGCGCATATTTGATGAATGCTGCGAAATGCACAAAAAGGGTACACCCGTTTCCGAAGATTATTTTTTAAAACACCCCGATGCCGCAATAAGCAAGCTGGCGGTGGGGTTGATAGTTGACGGTCATTTTATAAGCGACTGGAGCCGGAAGAGCATAGGCATTAAATCGGAGCGCGACGATTTGGGTAAAACAGCCATGAAAGCCATTTATGGATTCAAGAGCCGGAAAATAGAGGTGATGATTAAGGAGCTCGACGAATACATAAGAAACCCGATAAACGAAGCCGAACTGACCGAAAGAATGACACGCAAACAAAAACTGAACAAGGCAAAGAGCATGCTCAAGAACAAGCTCACCCGCGTGATATAGTGAATGAGGCGCGATGGGGAGTAACAGGTCCTTAAAATTTTTTCTGTTTACCATACTCTGCCTGATATGGGGCAGTTCATTCATACTTATGAAACGGGGGCTCGACGCCTTTACGCCCGCGCAGGTTGCAGCCATCCGCATGACGGTGGCTTTTCTTTGCCTCTTGCCATTTGTAATCGGCCATATCCGCCTGGTGCCGCGCCATAAGTGGAAATATATTATACTGGCCGGGGCGCTGGGAAACGGTATTCCGGCTGTACTGTTCACCACTGCCGAAACAAGGGTTCCGAGTTCGGTGGCAGGGATGCTCAATTCCCTTACCCCCGTGTTCACGCTTATTGTAGGTATACTTTTTTACCGCTACAGGCCCGGCTTAATAAGAACTGCGGGTATCTTTCTCGGACTTGCAGGCGCCTCTCTTATCGTGCTGCACAGCGGGCAGGACGGTATCGGAAATCAAAAAATTTACAGTTTTTATATACTTCTTGCATGTATTCTTTATTCCATAGATACCTACATCCTTAACTTTAATCTCGCCGACCTCAAATCGATAGATATTGCGGGGTTCGCCCTTATTCCGGTGGGCCTTGTTGCCGGCTGCTACCTGTTCAGCACCGATTTTACATGGCGGCTTGCACATACGCCGGGCGCCGCAAAAAGCCTTGCCGCGGCAGGTCTGCTTGGGGCTTTAGGCACCGCAACGGCGCAGGCTCTTTTTAACAAAATGCTCAAAATATCGTCGCCTCTGTTTGCCTCATCGGTTACCTACTGCATACCATTTGTAGCGCTGCTCTGGGGCATGCTCGACCATGAGAAGATAAGCGCCCTGCATATTGCGGGATTCACTATTACTCTTGCCGGAATCGCCCTGGTGAACAGGAGAATGGGAGAGCCCTGACAGGTTTTGCTTCCCGCCTTATCTGACAAAAAAGCAACTTGGCGACAAACCACCTGCCCGTATTTTACTTTGAAGGCTTATACCCCGACAAGGCAAGTATCCTGTCGGCGCTTTTTTCAGCCATTAGCTGTGGTATGGTAACCCCAGCGTTATTTTTCATATAGCTGCGCACTATACGCCAGCCTATCCAGTTGCCTGTTCTGGCCGGGCAGTAATCGTGGTTGAACATGGGGGTAAAGGGTCCGTCGCCCGTAAACTTCTGAATAAGAATATCGTCAGTGGAGTAAAGTACTTTCTGGCCTATAATGTATGCCCATATATTGTATTCGTTGGCCAGGCAATATTGCAGCTGGCGGGCTGTATATTTTATTTTCAGGGTATCGGCGGCGGCGGGCAGCAGCGCATCTTCAAGATACATAAGCTTACCCTCGTGGATAATGCGGCTTAAAAAATCATTTTTATCCTCATTGGGCACGTATATGCTTTTCAGCCAGCCGTAAACAGCATCAGTCAGCATATAGCTGCGGCTCATGTATGCCGTGCGGAACATCGGAAAAGCAAGCATCTGATAAAACAGGCTGCTCTGTCCCAGATACATCTCAAGCGATATGCCAAGGGTATGGCGGTAATAAACCAGACTATAGTTGAAGCCGCTCATAATGGTAATTACCCTCGGCAGGGCCGAATCCGGAAAATAATATTTGTAATGCTTAAAAGCATCATCAAACCCGTTTTCCAGAAAGGACAGTTCGGGGTAGTCCTTTTCGCAATCGCGGTAGGCATTACGCATATCCTTGTCGGTGATAAAATGCTTCAGTCCGGTTGCGTAACCAGAGTCGCGCAGTCCTCCGTCATTGATGAAACCCATTACCAGCCTGGCATAAAACGGTCCGTATTTTTGTTCGAGCGCAGGGGTGCATGCGGCAATGCTGTCGGGCGGCATGCTGAACATATCTCTTTCCAGCCTGTCTATTTTTACCGGCGGAGTTTTAATTGCAGATACATCAATATTGAGCGGATTATGGCTGCATGAGGCGAACAGTGCCAGGCATGGCAGAAAGATGAACTGTAAGGCGGAGCCTTTTTTCATGGTGTTGAATTTCGTCATTATGGAAGAACCCGCTGCAATTTTAACATTTTTTAATGGAGAATGCGGAACCTGTGTTGCAGGGTAACGTATATTAGGCTCGCAATACCTTCCTAAACATGAAACAAACCATAGCCCTGTCTGTGCTTGCCGTTCTGTCTCTTCAGGCCTGCTCCCAGGATAATAAGAACAAATCGGCGGCAAATACCAATTTAAAAAACACATCATCCATGCAATACAGAAAGCTTACCGCAGAAGAAGAGCGGGTAATAGTGGACAAAGGCACCGAAGCGCCTTTTACAGGCAAATATGTGAATACAACAGCAAAGGGTGTTTATGAATGCAAACGCTGCGGAACGCCCCTGTTCACCTCCAAAGACAAATTCCCCTCGGAGTGCGGCTGGCCCAGCTTCGACGATGCCATACCCGGCGCGGTAAAGCAAACCCCGGACCCCGACGGCCAGCGCACCGAAATTACCTGCGCACACTGCGGAGCCCATCTGGGGCACGTATTCACGGGCGAGCATTTTACAGCTAAGGATACCCGCTACTGCGTCAATTCCATATCCATGATATTTGTTCCGGCCGACAGCACAAAAAAGTAATCCTTGTGCAAGCGATTATATCCGTTCCGGTCATCTGCTGACCGAGGCGAACGGGTACAGGCTTTTATTTTTTGTATTGCAGGCTTTGCCGAATCTGCTACCTTTGGCGGCGATTAACCCGCTTTATCAGTTCCATGTCGCGGATGACACAGCCGCATAATCCAAAAAAAAATCCTCCTTCTGACCGCAAGGTGGTTAGCAGGTGGCTTTTCTGTACTTTCTTCCTTTTCATCTTCGCAAATCCTTCCCGGTCGCAGAAGGTGGGGCTTGTGTTGAGCGGCGGCGGGGCAAGCGGTCTGGCTCACATAGGCGTTATAAAAGCCCTCGAGGAAAACCACATACCCATTGACTATGTAACAGGCACCTCCATGGGCGCATTCATAGGAGCGCTTTATGCCGCAGGATACACCCCGCAGCAAATGGAAGAGTTGGCATTATCGTCCGATTTTAAAGACATTGCCACCGGCACCATTAAAAGCCGGTATATCTATTTTTTCAGGCAAAAGCAGGACGAGGCATCATGGGTTACATTCCGTTTCGCCTTCGATTCAAGTTTAATTTCAAGCATACCCACCCATCTGATTTCGCCCGTGCCTATTGATTTTGCATTACTGAAGTATTTTACGGCGGCATCGTTTGCGGCGCGCAGCAACTTCGACAGCCTCTTTGTGCCTTTCCGTTGTGTGGCGGCCGATATTGTGAACAAAAAACCATTTCTTTTCAAAGGCGGCAATCTGGGCGAAGCAGTCAGGGCTTCTATTTCCTATCCCTTTTATCTGAAGCCCGTTATCGTTGACGGTAACATGCTTTTCGACGGGGGCCTGTACAATAATTTTCCGGCAGACGTAATGGAACAGGAGTTTCACCCCGACGTAGTGCTGGGCAGCAATGTGGCAAGCAAACTGGAACCACCTTCGGAAGACAACATCCTGTCGCAGATAAGGAATATGCTGATGACACCTACAC
>JABEUT010000252.1 GCA_013044305.1 Bacteroidia bacterium | reverse complement strand
GAGCGGAAGACGGGGCTCGAACCCGCCACCCTCAGCTTGGAAGGCTGATGCTCTACCAAATGAGCTACTTCCGCTTTTTGCCATTCACTTTCAACTTTTCATACCATCGGGTCGGCAAATTAACCTGCTTTGGTGGGGAGAGAAGGATTCGAACCTTCGTAAATCTCACGATTAACAGATTTACAGTCTGTCCCATTTGGCCACTCTGGTATCTCCCCAATTAAATTAATAGCTAAAAGTGAAGAGCTAAGAATTTAGTGAATAATGATATTTAATTCTTCACAATTAGTGCTTCGCTCTTAACTAATTAGAGCCAGTGAAGGGACTCGAACCCGCGACCTACTGATTACAAATCAGTTGCTCTAACCAGCTGAGCTACACTGGCTTATATTTCCTGCCTGCCAATCGTACCTGCCGAATGGCTTATTCCAAAGAACATTCCCGTATGCCTAAAAGTCAGGTAGGCAAGTCTATCCCTTTAATTAAAAGGAGCGCAAATTTATAAAAATTATCATTCCTCACTTTATTATTTTACCACTGCCGTTACAAGCCAATCATCACACAGGGCGCCTGGGAAGCTAAAAAGTTGTTCATTTTATATATCTTTGTATCATAATGAATTATGATGAGGAAATTGCTCCTGTTACCGGTTTTTGCGCTGCTGTGTAGTTTCAGTGTATATAGTCAGGCTCCGGGACTGATATACGGCATAACCAATGTATCCTATACCGGCGGGGGAACCCTATTTTATTACGACCCTCTGACGGGGAAGAATAAATTGCTTCTGAACTTCAATCCTTCGGCGGGCAGCCAGCCCTATGGCTCATTAGTTCAGGCATTGAACGGCAACCTGTATGCCCTTACAAGTGTAAATCCGTCTCTGGGAACTCTATTTTACTACAACCCTGCAACAGGAAAAGATTCGGCAAGCGTTTCCTTTACCGGACCGAACGGATCAACGCCTTACGGTTCGCTTATTCAGGCGCACGACAGCCTGCTCTATGGCTTAACTTCACAGGGCGGAGCGTCCGGCACCGGCGTATTGTTCAGTTTTAATACTTACACGGGTAAAGATTCCACACGCTTCAGTTTTAGCGGCGCCATGGGCGCCAGCCCTACCGGTACCCTCCTTCAGGTATCCGACAGCTTGTTTTACGGAATGACCTACGGCGGCGGAACCAACAATTACGGGGTGCTTTTCAAATTCGATCCCCGCACGAATATAGAAACGGTACTCGTAAACTTTAACAACACCAACGGCGCCCACCCCATTTTCGGAAGCCTTGTGCAGGACACCAACGGCCTGCTGTATGGCCTTACCAATGCCGGCGGAACCTGGAATGGGGGTGTGCTCTTCAGCTATAACATTGCTACAGGAAAAGATTCGGTATGCTATAACTTCAGTTCCGTATCAGGTGACAATCCCTATGGCAGCCTGATACATGATTCCAAAGGCCTTCTTTACGGGATGACTTCTGCCGGCGGGCCTTTGGGCAATGGCGACATCTTCCTTTTTAACCCTGTTTCGGGCAAGGACAGCATACTCTTCAATTTTTCGGCTGCTTCAGGAAATGCACCCGAAGGAGACCTGCTCCTTGGTTCCGGTGGAATACTTTACGGAATGACTAAGAATGGCGGTACATATAATCTCGGAACCCTTTTCAGCTTTAATCTGAATACAGGCAAAGATTCGGTGCTGATTAATTTTAACGATACGGTAGGCGCCAACCCTTATGGCAGCCCTGTTCAAATTATGAGCATGAGCATGCAGGGCAACGACAGTTTAAAGTGCTTCGGCGACAGTACGGGCTGGGCTAAAATAGCAGCGCGGGGCGCAACTCCACCCTTGTCATATAATTGGAGCAACGGAGCCACTTCAGACTCGATAGGCAACCTAAAGGCAGGCGCCTACCGCTGTACCGTAAAAGATTCAAGAGGCATAACCCTTACCGATACAGTTCATATTTACCAGCCCGGGCAGATTACCCCCGCACCCTCGGTATCCAATCTTTGTTTTGGCGACAGCGACGGCGTTGCAAGGGCTTTTGTAAATGGAGGTACCAAACCGTTTAAATACCTTTGGGGCAATGGAGCTACAACCGATTCCATTACAGGGCTGAAAACCGGCAGTTATACCTGTACCGTAACCGATGCCAACGGGTGCGCAACCATATTGATATGCACCATTACACAAGCTCCGCCCCTGAAAATTGACAGCGTTGTTTACACTCCCGCCACCTGGCCTGCATACAATAACGGCGTTGCCAAAGTGTATGTTTCAGGGGGCATTCCGAACGGCGACAGCGCTTACCAGTACTTTAACTATTACTATTCCTGGTCGCCGGGGAGCGACAGCACTACAGCTTCGGACAGCCTGGTAATTCACGGCCTTTCGCCGGGGGTAACCTATATCAATGTTTCAAATGCCTGCGGACTGGTGCAGGACTCGATAATGCTCCCTATGGGGCTTAACTCTGTTGCAAAAGGCGGGAAGTACGTAAAGATATACCCCGTACCCAGCAGCGGAATGGTAACAGTAGCCATACATGGAACAGGATTCCAACGCCTTACTATTTACGATGAACTGGGCCGAAATATGTATCAGAGTGCACTAAATGATGAGCAGGTTGCACAGGAGCAATTTATTGACCTTAGCTCCCGCCCTAACGGCATTTATATTGTGCAACTTGTGAACAAGAATGGAACAGAGACGCATAAGATAATCATTGACAAATAGCACAAGCCACGGGAGCGCAGAGATACAGAGATGCAGCGATTTTTAAATAATTTCTTTTTGCGAAAAACCGATTCCCGGATATTCTGGGTAATTACAGCTTTCATATTCAAAGGTCTCATTTTTGCTTTCCTTCTTTACAGGCACGATTATAACACCATACCCGGCTTTTGGGGCGGCACAGGCGGCGATACCCCAAGTTACCTGCTGCCTATTGAGAACTTAATAAAAACCGGCCATTACACGCCCGACCTCCGGATGCCCGGCTATGGAATTTTATATTTCCCCTTCGCTTACCTGTTTACTAAAGCGGCCGCATGCAATTTACTCATCATACTTCAATACATAGTATCAGCGCTAACAGTGTATCCGCTTGCGCTTATTGCGCTTCACCTATTTAAGTCGGACAAGGTTTTTTACCTTACATTTTATCTATATGCCATAAGCACATATACAAGCCTGTTCGACGATATGCTTTATTCCGAAAGTTTCACCGTTTCGTTTTTAATACTTTCCGTCTTTTTTCTCCTGAAATCATTTCAGCCGGAGACAAGGCATGAGCGGGTATATTTATTTCTGTCGGGTTTATTTTTTACCGAAACATTTTTTCTGCGTCCTGTTTTTATACCGCTCATAGCTGTTTATGTTACAGTACTCGTGCTTCATTCCGTCAGGCTTCGTTCAAAAAAGAATCTGATGCTGCGCCTCCTCATTCTGGTATCGCCTGTACTCTTATTCGATGGTGTATGGATAGCCAGGAATTATGCCATTTATCATCGGGTAATTCCTACAATGAAATCAATCTATTCGCCGGAAATTGAAAATTCATATCAGGGTCCGCTGAACACATTTGTCAAAAGCTGGGGCGGCAGCGAGGTTTACTGGGATCCCCGCGCGGACATAAGATGGTTTATGCCTGAATCAGCCCTGGCAATGCCGCATCCCATACAAAGCAAGGCAATCACTTTGCCCGATTACATATATACTTCCAAATTTAATCTCGATTCACTGCAGCTTCTTAAGAGGCAGCTATCGTTATATCTGGCCACAGGAACCGATAGTATAAAGGACTCCCTGCGCCGGAAAGCCCTTCTCGCCACTGTGCGGGCAAAATGCAAGCGTTATACCCAGTCGGTAAAGCAGGAAAAACCCTTCCTGTATTATATTGCGGCGCCGCTTATTCTTACCAAAAAATTCCTGATTCACTCCGGAACCTATAATTTGTTCAATGTTCCTGCCGCCAGATTAGGAACTTGGTTACTTGCCGTAAAAATCTTTTATTCGGGGCTTTACCTCTTCATTCTTGCCTTTGGAGCGGCAGCCGTTCTCATTTTAGCCAAGCCAAGCCTGCAGTGTTTCCCGGTTGCGCTCATTACCTCTATTGTGATTTATACTGTGATTGTACATCCCATATTACTGGGGAAATGCGAAGCCCGTTATTTTGTACCCGCCTATCCCTTTATGCTGGTATGCGCCGTTTACATGGTAAGCCTTGCGGCTTCACGCTTTTATAAATTCAAGTCAGAAGATACCCTGCAGGGTAAAGTTTAAAACAAATAGGTGTAATTTATTGAAGCCTGTATTTTATAATTTTGCACAAAAACCTGAATATCAAAAAAGTACTCATTTTCGGTATTATTCTCCTTAGCACCTTCGCTTACTGGAGGCTCTCCAACTCATTTTTTTTCTCCGACGAATGGCCCTGGATGGTTGCACTCCTGCATCCCACAGTTATTCTATTCTTTAAAGCCTACAATACGCACATCATGCCGGTATATTTATTCGTGTATTTTCTTGAACTGAAGATATTTGGAGTACAGAATAACTATTACCAGTATTTGAGCCTGCTTATTTATGCCGGCGGAGTGTATGCGGCTTATAAAACCATGCGGTTCGGGATAAACAATTCCAATGAACAGAACAGCAGGCCGATGAACTATATATATCTGGCTGCCGCCTTATTCATCATTGCCAACCCAATAAACAGCGACCTGTTAAGCTTATCGCTTACCATCGATGAAACCTTACTCATCTTTTTTCAGGCATGCGCCGTGCTTTTCTTTTTGAAATACACCCGTACCGGCGGCACATCCAATCTTCTATTATTTCTGGCGTTCCTCATATTACAAAACTACTCCTTCGGCAACGGTATTTTTTTCCCGCTAATATTCATTGTCTATGCTCTTTTGTTCCGGACCCCGGCAAAAGCACGCCTTATCATCATAGGCTCCGCTGCCTTTGCGGGCATGTTTATGATACAGGTGCTGTGGGGCCTGATTGGCGATTCGGGACATGTTACCGTGTTTAACCATTTGCCCGTTATCATTAAGGTCTTTTTCCTGTTCATGGATATTAATATCTGCCGCAGCCTGTTCATCTACGATTTCTTTCATTCAAAACTGAAGATAGCCTGTTTCCTGCTGCTCACGGCGGTAATTTTCATCGGGTATAAAAACAAAAGCTCCGATAAAAAATTAGTTACCCTTTATTCGGCATGGTTTTTTGCAAGCAGCATTTCGGTTCCTCTCGGGCGATACCAAACGGGCATTGAAGGCGAATTTGTTCCTTACTATTATTCGGTGCTCGGATTTATGCCGCTGGTTTTGCTGCTGGTGGAAGTTTTTTACTACCGGCTGCTGGCAATAATGAACCGCAATGCAGCAATACTTGCCGGGGCGTTTTTATTACTGATTATTTCCTTTTTCTTCATAGATCAGAAAAGAGAGAAACCGATATCGGCAGCCAATGTGCAAAATGAAATTGCAATGAAAAATGCTGTTGCGGACAATAAAGTATATTACGGGATAAATGATCCTTTTTGCTCGGAAACCGGATACGGCCGCGATACCGCCCTGCGGCATGTGAAGGATGCCTACCAATACTGGGGAAGCCATGCCCTGCTGAAGGCATCGGGCAATTAAATTTCATTAACCATGCAGGAACAGGTTGCACACCATTCATATTGCAAGAGCAGTGTTTGGTAGTAGGTCAGTTTGCTGTTGGGTTATTTTTAATTCAAACCGATACACTATTCAGCGATTGGTTCTTTTGCAAAGGATATAAGCATTAGTACCTTTGCAGCAGATATGGAAGGCAGGTTAAAGAATATGGTTCATCCGGTCATCAGGCTGCTGATGCGTATTGCCGCTGCGGCTTATTTTGAAAAGGTGATCGTAAAGGGAAGAAGTAACATCCCTGCCCACGGGCCATGTATCTTTGCATGCAACCATCCGAATTCATTTCTCGATGCGCTTATAATCACGGTTATTTACGGTCAGCCCATTTATTACCTTGCACGCGGCGACGCTTTCAAAAGACCTATCGGTGCAAAGCTGCTGCGCTTTCTTAATAATATACCCATGTTCCGCAAAGAGGAAGGATCGGAGCACATGCCCAGGAACATGGAGTCGTTCAGTTACTGCAACCAGGTTTTGAAAAGCGGCGACGCAGTGCTTATATTTTCCGAAGGCGTTTGCGAAAATGAATGGCATCTGCGCCCGTTCCGCAAAGGTACGGCCAGGCTGGTGTTTGAGGCCCTGCGCGACAAGACGTTGAGCGAGAAGATGAAAGTTATACCTGTTGCTGTAAACTATAGCGGATGGCTGGGCACAGGCAACAAAATATATGTGGATTTTCTGCCGGCGCTAAACTTGGAGGAATTTCCCCGTGAGCAGGGATTGTTTCTGCGCGGATTCAATCAAAGGCTGCGAAACGTACTGGCAGAGAAATGTGTAAGCATGGACAAGGGGAAGGATGCCGAAACCCAGAACGTTGTAACAGGTTTTATCATGAAAAACCTGCGCAACGGCACAGAAAAAGCCATGAAGACCCTTGAATTATTTAAACAGCAGCAAGGAGCGCCGGACGGTGACAGGGTTAAAAAGCTTGCCGGTTATATTGTTAATGAAAAAGTGCGATACTATTCCGAAACAAGGGTTTCACTGCCCGCATTCCTCTTTAGTGTACTTATTATTCCTGTTGCGGTTATACTAAATTTCATACCCTATTGCCTGTGCCGCTACATTGCCGGAAAAACCACCCGCCGCAATGTATTCTACGATTCTGTTTTCTTTGGCTCTCTGGTAATCCTCGGAACCTTTTACATGATAATTCTCGGCATCCTGTTCATTGTAATTTTACATTCTGCGCTTGGTTTGGCGGTCCCTGCAATGGCATTGTTCAGCGCCGCTTATTTCGAGTTTGCCCTTAGAAACATCTATTGTTACTTAACGCCTGTAAAGCAAAAGCAAATTAAAGCTATGCTCTCCGCTCTGCCCTGAAACCGCCCGTACTTTCAGAGGCCGCCTCTCCGCCCCGGCTTAACAGGTAGTGGCTTACAAACCATTCAGCGCCCTTTTTATAACCCCATAATTCGGCGCAGGACATAAAAAACATCCTCCAGTAAACCCACCACTTTTCCGCTTCGTGTGCCCCGTATGTTGCTTTAAGAATGGGTATTATTTTGTTCTTATTCTTATCCATATTGTTAAGCCAGGCTTCTGCCGTTCTGGAGTAATGGGTTCCGTTTACAATCCAGTGTCCGGTTATACGGAGATGATCGTTGAAATAAAATAAAAGATGGTCGCCGGGCATGATGCCGCCGGTGAAAAAATACCTGCCCATCCAGTCAGATTCGTCGCGCACATCGAAGGTGTAAGTGTACTCCTTATGCGTGAATATGTGAACGAATAATTTACCTCCGGGGACCATAAAACCATTTATCTTTTCCAATAAAAGCCGGTAATTGCGCATGTGTTCGAACATTTCCACAGATACCACCCTGTCAAACCGCCCGTCTGTTTCAAAATCATTCATATCAGCGGTGATCACGGTAAGGTTATTAATCTTTCTGCCTTGGGCACTGCCTTCAATAAACAGTTTCTGG
>JABEUT010000251.1 GCA_013044305.1 Bacteroidia bacterium | reverse complement strand
CAAAAATTTCCGCTCCATCCTGAACGGAATGATGGTGCAGGAAAGAGACTGCACCATCATTCCGTTCAGGATGGAGCGGAAATTTTTGCGGGGTGGGGTAAAGGGATGCAGCTGAAGTATAATCCTGTTTTTTTTCTTTTTTAGCAGTTCAAGCGCTTCCCCGTCGAAGCGCGGTGCGAGCAGCACTTCGAAAAAGAGCTTGTCTATTTCGCCTGCCGCCTCCATATCAATTGCCGCGTTGGTAATAAGTATCCCGCCAAAAGCCGAGACGGGGTCGCCGGCAAGTGCATCCCTCCAGGCTTGTATCAGTTTGGGGCGTTCGGCCAGGCCGCAGGCGTTGTTGTGTTTTATTATGGCAAAGGCGGTATTGCTGAATTCCGAAATCAGGTTTATGGCGGCATCCACGTCCAGCAGGTTGTTGTACGACAGTTCCTTTCCGTTGAGCTGGGTAAATACAGCCTCCAGGTTGCCATAAAATGCCGCCTTCTGGTGGGGGTTTTCGCCATAGCGCAATGGCCTGGCGCCCGAAAAGTACTCCTGTATGCGCATATCGTAGCGCGAGGTTATGCCGAAGGCCTTTGCTGCCAGTTTCCGGCGCTGATCCGGCGTAGGCTCGCCCGAATGCGTGTTTAATATCCCCAGCAAATCGGCATACTCCTGTTTTGAAGGCACAACGGTTACATGCCTGTAATTTTTGGCGGCGGCGCGTATCAGCGATATTCCCCCTATATCTATTTTTTCTATTACCTCGTCTTCGTCAGCGCCCGACTCCACGGTCTTCTCAAAAGGGTACAGGTCCACTATCACCAGATCGATGGGCGGTATGCCGTGTTTGCTGAATTCTTCCATGTCGCCGGCCAGGTCGCGCCGGCCCAGTATGCCACCGAACACGCGGGGGTGCAGGGTTTTTACGCGCCCGCCCAATATGGCCGGAAAGGAGGTGAGATCTTCAACGGGCACTACTTTTATCCCGAGCGATTCTATGTATTGTTGAGTGCCTCCGGTGCTTAAAATTTTTATCCCGAGCGCATGCATACGGCGCACGATGGGTTCGAGCCCTTCCTTGTCGAATACCGAAACAAGTGCATTCTGCATCATATTATTTATTATAGAGGATGTGTTTTTATCTGTGGATAGCCTGCTCCGGCAAAAGTATTTCTTTTTCTTTTCTATTTCATATAAATCGACAAGCACATATTTTTTAAATTTGACTTTTTGTAAGCTATGACCATTACGTTTCTTGGCACCGGCACATCACAGGGGGTTCCCATCATAGCCTGCGACTGCAGTGTGTGTCGCTCTGCTGACAGCCGCGACAAAAGGCTGCGCTCTTCCATATTGATAGAAAACGAAGGGGAGACCTATGTGGTAGATACCGGCCCCGATTTCAGGCAGCAGATGCTTCGGACGGCAGTAAAGAGGCTCGACGCCGTGATTTATACCCACGAACACCGCGACCATATTGCAGGGCTGGACGACCTGCGCGCATTTAACTTTGTAATGAAGCGCCCTATTGATATATATGCCGACGACCAGGTGCAGGAAGCCATCCGAAGCCGCGAATACCCCTACATTTTCTCAAAGGAGCAGTACCCGGGCATACCCGAAATAAGGATGCACCGCGTAGGCACGGAGCCTTTCACTATTGGCAAATCCACGTTTACTCCAATACAGGTAATGCACTTTAAGCTGCCTGTAATGGCTTACAGGATAAAAAATTTTACTTATATAACCGACGCCAATTTTATCAGCGAAGAAGAGCAGGAAAAAATAAAGGGCTCGGAGATAATCGTGCTGAATGCCTTGCGCCGGGAGCATCACCTTTCGCATTTCAGCTTCCGCGAAGCCCTGGCGCTTATTGAAAAATGGAATCCGAAGGAAGCTTATTTCACACATATAAGCCACCAGCTTGGCAAGCATGCCGAGGTGGAAAAGGAACTGCCTGCCTTTGTCAGGCTGGCTTACGACGGTCTTGTTCTAAAATGCTGAAGGCTTGTTGCCAATCCTTAATCAGTGCTTCGGTCTATCTTAATATCTGCACAAACCCGGTAAGGGTTACCGGTTTGATGCCTGTAACGTGTTCTTCGTTCACCACGCATACGTAATAATAAACGCCGTCAGGGCAGGGTTTGCCGGTCGTTTCATCGTTGCCATTCCAAAATATGCCGGGGTCGTTGGTGTGGAACATGATTTGCCCCCAGCGGTTGAATATGTCAATGTCTATGCTCTGCACAAATCTGTATGGTATAATAGGGGTAAATTCATCGTCTTTGCCGTCGCCGTTGGGAGTAAACACATTAGGGAGCCTGTATTCGGGGCAGTTATCCACGCAGATTGTATCTATGGGGCTTTCGTACATGGCAGAATCTACCGCCACCACCGCATAGCAGCCCGCCACCGAGTTCAGGTTATTGAGCACATATACGGTGTCTTTTATATTGGTAATGGTGGCAAGCAGCGTTACATCAGCGCCGGTAAGCGGCGAAAAAAATATTTTGTATTCAAGCAGCTTGTCGCTGTTCGCGGGGCAGACGGGGTAGCTCCATACAAGCGAATCGGTTTGCTCAAGGCATTTGGGATAGATATTTAATACCGGCTTGCAGGGCGGAACCGTGTCCTTGGGTATGGCGCACATCACCTCCGACGAATCGAAGAGCGGATGGGCGATGGTCGGGTCGGAATAGGCGCTGCGGCTTTCCACGTAATAGCAATAGCTTTTTCCGTTTACCAGGTTGGTGTCGGTATAAGCGCTCGCCAGGCCCGAAATGGTTGCAATATGGTTGAAGACAGGCGCAGCTGGGGGCGGGTCTTCACGGAAAATGCTTATGGTGGAATCGGTCCACGGTACATTGGAAACCCATGAGAGACGGGTTTTCTTGTTATCCGGTTTAACGGTGAGCACAATGGATGATGCCGAATGGGCTGTACCGGCATAATTATTGAGCTGATAATAAAATTTTATGGCGTAGTTATAGCCCGTGCCCGAGGTGTTCAGAGCCGTATCTGTATATGCTGTATCGATATTGGATGCGTAAAAGGGTGATATAACACTGTCTATCCTTGTAAAATTGTTGTTGCTTATTCCCGCAGCCCGCATCAGCACATATTTGTATGGCGGCGGGGTTGCAACCGTGTCCAGTCCTGCGTTACTTGTGCCGCCGGCAGGCTTCTCCCACCTCACAAACATTTTGCCCCTGTTCGGATCGGTATAGTTAACGCTCACATTGGTAAGCACAGGGTCGGAGCGTTTAATGACCAGACATGTATCGGGCGAGACATAGCTTTGCGCCCCACCTGCCGATAGCGGAAAATCGGCAACCACCATATAATCGAAGCTGGAGGCTGTGGGAAGCCCCGATCCTCCGTTATTATCTGTAAAGGTTGTGTCGTTGTATCCGGCGGTGGTTCCTATAAGCGTATATCCTGTAAAGGAAGGCACTCCCGTTTCGCAATCTGAAGGCCTCCATTTATAACATCCTGTGTGCCGGTATATGCTGTAGCCAATCACTTCGGGACATATATCGGGGTTCCAGTGAAGTTTTACGGCGTTGCCCAATAGAGCGGCATACAAATGTGCCGGACCGGGCGCAACCACATAAATACTGGTGCTGAAATAGGAGTTGAGCGGAGGAGTGCCGTTGTCGGTAACGGAGATAAGCAGCTGGTAGGGGTTCTGCATTACTTCGCTGCAATTGGTATTCCAGTTAAAATTAAGCTGGGCGGGGTTTGAACCTACCACCACCTGGGTTGCAGGCGGGCTTTCCTGGAATGGAAGCCCGGAGGCCGCCATGGTTATTGCGTGTCCGTCAGGGTCGGAGGCGGAGTATTTCAGCGACAGACTGGTGCCTTCGAGTATGCAGGTATCGGCAATGCCCGAAATTACGGGTGTGTCTCTTTTACAATTGCCCTTCAGTATAATCTCAAATTCGCATTCCATCGTATCCACGGGAAACGAAATTACGTGTCCGCGGAAATTTGCTTTTTTGTAATCAACAATAAGTTCCACAAAATTGAAGGTGGTGTCGTTGGCGCCTGTCGGATTCGGAGGGCTGCACCAGGAGAAGGTTCCGGTTACGCTGTTCAGGTTTATATTTCCGCTTACGCCGTTGGACGGGGGCAGGAAGTAGCCCGGTACAACCGCACCGCCTATGGTCAGGGACTTGCCAAGCACATAGGACAGGCTGTCGCCTGTAGGTGAATATGCTCCGGGGTTGAAATTATAACATTCGCCGCCGCAGGCGTAAATACAGGTTACCGGATTGGTTAATACGGGCGAAGAAATGCTGTCGCCGCTATATGGGCTTATAATAAGGGTATTGTACAGGTACATATCGTATGACCCTGAACTGGGGCCGCCGCAGTTGTATATGTTGTACATCCGGTCGGGGTCGTCGAACCACATGCGGTAAACGCCGGGTCCGGGGTAGCTGTGCGTGCCTTTATACAAACTTATTTTGCGGCAGCGGCAAATCTCCACTCCCCAGGGATAGTTGCCGGTATCAACTCCGTTGTAACGCGCCACCACATCGCTGGTGCCATCGCCCCAATATATTCTCAACGTATCGCGATCGGCGCTGGTGTTGCATATATTAGTGAAGTCATTAATGGTTACCAGATAGGTTGTACCTGTAATCCATTTAACGGTAATATAGCCGGATACCTGATGGGTTGCTCCGGCAATAAGCCACGATAACAGAAATATGAAGGTGAAGGAAATCTTTCTCACTGTACTATAATGGTGTTCCGGTTAGAGTCCTTATTATTGTAATAGTTTAAAAAAATCAGAACATTTGGTTATAATTCCTCCATTCCGGTAAATTATTAGTCTGCACTTAACTCACCCTCGCGTTATAAACAAACATCCCGGCAAGATTTCTGCTCGGAAAGCAGCTACAGAACCTGCAGCCCCGGAAAAAGAAGTGAATATAGCAACCGGGATCTCCGCTGTGCAGTTACTTTACCTGGGTAGGGGTGGCATCGTCTTTCTTCTTCTGCTCCTCCTCCT
>JABEUT010000250.1 GCA_013044305.1 Bacteroidia bacterium | reverse complement strand
TCTATTGACTTAACTTTTGGGCTTGGAGCCGGAAAAATATTCTATACTTCAACTGTGAACTCTGAAAACTGGGAACCCCTGAATCGCTACCTAAACGAATCTTATACATGGCAAGATGGCATAATAAATGTAAATATAGGTTATAGGCTTTAAAAAAATTTGTTATACGAGTTCGCGTACAAAGCGGCAACAACTCGCGGTGCAAAAAGGTGGTAAAGGAGTAACAAAACTACCTGCTAATTCTCGCACTTCCGCTCACTCTGTACTTATCCCGCCCAGTTTTCCCTGTCGAGGCTCCTGTAATTAATGGCTTCGGCAAGGTGGGCGGTTTCAATATTCTCCGAATCGCTTAGGTCGGCGATGGTTCTTGCAACTTTTAAAATCCTGTCGTAGGCGCGGGCCGAGAGATTAAGTTTTTCCATGGCAGTTTTTAGCAATGTATGGCCGGCCTCGTTTATGGCGCAATAGGTTTTCAACTGTTTAGAACTCATTTGGGCATTGCAGTAAATAGGAGAGCCTGTAAAGCGTTCCGCCTGTATGTTCCTGGCGTTTATTACCCGTTCCCTTACTTTCTCGCTTTTTTCACTTACCCGTTCCGATGATAGCTCGCCGTAAGCCACCGGCACCACCTCTATGTGTATGTCAATGCGGTCGAGCAATGGTCCGGAAATACGGTTGAGGTACTTTTGAACCGTTCCCGGGGCGCACACGCATTCCTTCTGCGGGTGGTTATAGTAACCGCAGGGACAAGGGTTCATGGCTGTAACCAGCATGAAGCTTGCCGGAAACTCCACCGACGACCTTGCCCTTGAAATTCTAATTATCCTGTCTTCCAGAGGCTGGCGCATTACCTCCAGCACGGTTCTTTTAAATTCGGGCAACTCATCTAAAAACAGTACGCCGTTGTGTGCCAGAGATATTTCGCCCGGCTGCGGGAAGCCTCCCCCGCCAACGAGGGCTACATCGCTTATGGTATGGTGCGGTGCACGAAAAGGGCGTGCCGTAATCAATCCCCTGCCGCTCCCCATTTTTCCTGCCACCGAATGTATCTTGGTTGTTTCGAGCGCCTCTTCAAGGGTCAGGGGCGGCAGTATGGTAGGCAGCCGTTTGGCAAGCATGGTTTTACCGGCTCCCGGCGGCCCGATGAGCAATACATTATGCCCTCCGGCCGCAGCTATCTCAAGCGAGCGCTTAATGTTTTCCTGTCCTTTTACATCGGCAAAGTCAACATCGGAAAGGGCAAGTTGCGTGTAGAACGAATCTTTTGCATTTATAACCAATGGTTCCAGTTCAAGATCGCCGTTCAAAAAATCTATGGCCTGCTTTATGTTCTTAATGCCGTACACGGTAAGTCCGTCCACTATGGCGGCTTCTCTGGCATTTTCTTCGGGCAATATGATACCCTTCATCCCTTGTGCGCGCGCGTTAATGGCAATGGGTAATACACCCTTTATGGGCTGCAGGCCGCCATCGAGCGACAGTTCGCCCATGATCACATAATCGCCTACCATGCCGGGTTTAATCTGTTCCGATGCCGCCAGTATGCCTATGGCAATGGTAAGGTCGTAAGCAGAACCCTCCTTACGGATATCGGCAGGAGCCATATTTATAGTAATGGTTTTACCCGGTATGCGGTAGCCATTGTTTTTAAGGGCTGCATCTATACGCTGCTGGCTCTCCTTTACGGCGCTGTCGGGCAGGCCTACAAGGAAGAAGTTTACGCCGGTTCCTACGTTCACCTCCACTGTTATCAGTGTGGCATCGATTCCGTGTACTGCGCTTCCGAAAGTTTTTACAAGCATTTCCTTGAGGGTAATTTGCAACTATTGAAGAACGAAGATAGCTATTAAGCAGGTTGTCCTTTATAGTTTCTTATCAAAGTGATTAATATTTTTTTATTTTTACAGCGTCAAAAAAAACATCTGAACCTTCCTGAATTGATGATAACGACTGTTGTTGGCTGTACCGCAGCCTGCTGCCTTGTAATGTTGCTGGTGTGGATTTGGGCATACCGTATTCAAAACGCCGGGGTGGTGGATATATTCTGGGCTTTTAATTTTTCAATAATAGCCATTATATTGCTGCTGACGGGCAGGGGCCTGCCTGCACGTATACTTATGGTTAGTTCCATAGTTTTCATCTGGAGTATGAGGCTTGGCATATATCTGCTTATACGAGTGGGGTCACACCTTTCGCAGGAAGAAGGCAGGTACAAAAAATTGCGCGAAGAATGGGCGCCAAACGCAAACCTTAAGTTCTTCTTCTTTTTCCAGATGCAGGCATTGTCCAACGTTTATCTTGCAATTCCTTTCTTTTTAGCTTGTTTTAATCCCGCGCCTGAAATGAACATGCTCGAATACATTGGCGCTGCTGTTTGGGCCATAAGTCTGGTCGGCGAGGGCATTGCCGATGCGCAGTTAAAAAATTTCAAGAGCAATCCCGAAAACAAGGGTAAGGTTTGCAATGCAGGCTTGTGGAATTATTCTCGCCATCCCAACTACTTCTTCGAGTCGATGATATGGGTGGGCTACTTTATAACGGCGGTTACCGCGCCATACGGCTGGCTGGCAATTCTGGCTCCTGCAACAATTTTGTTCCTCGTATTGCGCCTTACAGGCATTCCGATGACCGAAGAGCAGGCCATACGGAGCAAAGGAGATGCATACAGGGAGTATCAAAGGACTACTTCGGCATTCATTCCCTGGTTCAAAAAAAGCGGTTTGTAATGAATTAACGGCAGAAGAAACAGGGGATATACCGGACACCCCGCCAACTACCGGATTTAATTACTATGTGGTACACCCTTTTACTGGAAAGAAATTTATTGCCCGACGCTGCAATACGATTCGGTATCAGGCGGCTTTTGCGGCAAAGGCTGGCGGAAGAGGATAAAGGCAATCCTGAAGCCCGGCAGGAGCATTTGATGAATTTAATAGAGAAATTGAAATCGTCGCCTATAGCAATCAATACCGGTGATGCCAATGAACAGCACTATGAAGTTCCGTCTGATTTTTTTTCTCTCGTTCTAGGCAAGTATATGAAATACAGCAGTGGTTATTGGGATAAGGCAATTGATGAATTGGACAGCGCCGAGCGCCGTATGCTCGAATTAACCTGCGAACGCGCAGAAATTAAAGATGGTCAGAAAATTCTGGAACTGGGCTGCGGATGGGGTTCACTCTCTTTATTCATGGCTGAACGATACCCGAACAGCAGGATAACGGCCGTTTCCAACTCGCACAGCCAGAAACTGTTTATTGAAGGCAGTGCCCAAGGCAGAAAGATTAATAACCTTACCGTGATCACCGCTGATATGAATGATTTTGAAACAGACGGGCGGTT
>JABEUT010000249.1 GCA_013044305.1 Bacteroidia bacterium | reverse complement strand
TACTGCTTTATTGCAAATTGGCTCATTGCGGGGCTTGCTTGGGTAATTGGGTAGTAAAAGTAAAAAAATTAGGGAACTGAATTATTCTATTTTGTTATTTCCTCTTTTTCACTTCAACCAAACAAACCTCCAATTATTTATGAGCGGTGGAACAGGGGAGGTATGGCGATATTTACCATAGGAGTGTATTCATATTATATCCCTTCGTGGTATAAACGGCTATAGTAAAATAACCTCACTACTATAATTCACCCGCCAACTTGCCGTTGCTGCACCTGCATAACAATCAAATAAGCTTATTTTTTTTATATTTGCCCCGTACAGGCAGCAAAAGCGAATGTCAAAAAGAATATACATAACATTATTAGCGGTAATAATCAGCGCTTACTGTTTCGGGCAATTCGATCCTAAAACGACCGAGGCAAAAATAAAAGTGGTTTACCTCTATAATTTTACCAAATACATACAATGGCCCACCGACTACAGTTCAGGCGACTTTATAATAGGGGTGCTTAACGGGGGGCCGCAGCTATTGAGCGAGTTGAATAAGATGGCAGCTGCCAAGACAGCAGGATCGCAGAAGTTTTTGATAAAAAACTTTAAATCGGCTGCCGAAATCACCAAATGCAACATGATATACGTGCCGGATAACAGCAATACCCTTTTGGGCGAGGTGATTAAAAAAGTTAAAGGATTAAGTACCCTTTTGGTTACAGAATCCGTAGGAGATGCTAAAAAGGGGGCGGCAATTAATTTTGTGGTTAAAGACAATAAACAGGAATTTGAACTGAACAAGGCAAACGCCGAGAAATGCCGCCTGGTGGTAAGCTCGAGCCTATCGGCGCTTGCAGTAGCAAAAATAGACTGAAGAAAATGAGATTTTTTTGCCACATAGCTATTTTATTCACAGGGATACTTCTCTGTGATGCTGCCGTGGCACAAAATACGCCCGACAACCCCGATTTTGTGAAGGCGTATAACTTCATTTCAAAAGATAATGTGGACAGCGCGCTTATCTTTATAGATAAAGCGGTAGCAGATTCAGCCGTAAGGAAAAATGCACTTGCCTGGTATGTGCGCGGGTTTATATACAAGGAAGCCTTTAAAAAATGCAAAAGGCTTGTAAAACCCACCGTGGGAATGTCGGCGGATATGTGCAGGGATTTATGGAGTGAACCGGAACAGACTGTGAACAACTATCATGGCAACGCCGCCGAGCAGAAATGGATATACGGACAGGGTTCGTACCTCCTTCTTAAAGATAACGTTCTGGTGGAGTATCAGGCCGGAGAGAACACTGCGCACTACAATGTTCAGCACCCCTACTCCTATTCCGACACAGCCCTTGCCTCCCTGTTCCGTTCCCTTGCGCTCGACTCTTCGGCTGAAAACAGGAAGAACTGTACGCCCACCATCAATTATATAGCCGCCAAATACTACTCACACGCTTCCATTCTTATGGATTCGGTGCATTACCCTTCAGCCATTACCTTCTTTAACAAATATGAGGCAGTAATGAAAAAGCTGAATCCATCCGGCAGCACAGACAACTACAAGGTATCCTTTCAGATGGCGCTGGGCGATGTGTACTCACAACTCTTCTTTCACTCCGGTAACGAAGGTACCCGCAAAATATACTTCGATTCGGCCAAGAGGGCATATAACACAGTACTGTCGCTGAACCCCGACGATGTAGGAGCCAATTACAGCCTTGCCATTCTATACTATAACCAGGCGGTGTATATCATAAACAACATGTCGTACGACGTGGCCGACCTCAAAAACCTGAACAATGCCCAGGACACGGAAGTGGTACTGATGAAAAAATCGCTGCCCTACATGGAAAAGACCTATCAGCTTGATCCACGTAAAAGAGATGCCATTGAAGGGCTTAAAGGCATCTACTATCTGCTTCACGAATATCAGAAAGCGAGCGAATACGACGAGAAACTGAAGGCGCTGAATGAGAACAAACAATAGCAGATCAGCCCCCCTACATGCCTATACAGCACTATGCCGGTTTTACGTGGCTGCTTTATGCAGAAGTATTTAATTACGGAATTTAAAGAGCATACTGAATGAAATTCCGCTTCAGCATAGGAAGAAGAATAGGCACCGGTTTCGGGGTGCTCATTGTGCTTACGCTTGTGGCCTTCCTGCTCACCAACCTGACCCTGAAAACGGGGCGCGAGAAAACAAACGAGGTAACGCGTATATATACCCCTTCGGTGAACCTGCTTAAAGATTTGAACCTGCTTATTGTGAAAAGCAAAATGCTCATCAGCAACTGGGTATATTATCCCAGCCCCGACGATATTCCCGAAAAGAAAGAGCTCCGCATTATACTGGGAACCAAATATCCGAAACTGCAGGACTCCATACATATTTATGAAACCGAGTGGAAGAACGTAAAAACAAAAAAAGACCTCGACAGCGTTTTTATCCAGATAGATTCTCTTTTCAGCCAGGATAAGATAATAATGAACCAACTGAATTCATTTACCAGTTACGACGACCCTGCCAGCCTGTTTATTGTAAGACCCATGGTGGATGCAGAGGGCATTATAACCACCGAATCGCAGGCCATACTCGATAAGCTGGGCAAAATTATTGACACGGAACAGGAAACAGCCACCCGTGCCTCGTCCGATATGCTTCATTCCTTCAGCCTGCTCGACCGCATCGTAAAATTACTCGGCGCGGCACTGCTGGCCGGGGGCATAATTATCGCGTTTTTTACGGTGCGCAGTATAGTACGCCCGGTAACCGAACTTAAAGACATGCTTCTGTCAATGGGTAAGGGCGTGCTGCCCACATCAAAGTCGAGGGAAAGAGGCGATGAGATAGGCGAAATGGCAGGAGCCATGAACAAGCTGGTGGAATCGCTGCACAGTACCACCGACTTTGCCAACGAGGTAGGTAAAGGAAACTTTGAATCGCACTACGAACCCCTTAGCAACGAGGATATGCTGGGACATGCCTTGCTTAAGATGAGGAAAGACCTGTATGAGAACGAACAGGTGCTGGAGCGCAAAGTGATTGAGAGAACCGAAGAGGTGGTTCGCCAGAAACAGGAGATTGAAGTAAAAAACAGGGAACTGGAAGTGCTGTACAAGCACGTAACCGACAGCATACGCTATGCCAAGCGCATACAGGAATCTATTTTGCCCCCGGACACGGTCATTAAAAAGCTGCTTCCCCAATCCTTCGTATTCTTCAAACCCAAGGATATAGTGAGCGGCGACTTTTACTGGATAAGCGAAAAGAACGACAGCGTGGTTTTTTCGGCGGTGGACTGCACCGGACATGGTGTGCCCGGCGCATTCATGTCGCTTGTGGGCTACAACCTGCTGAAAGAAATAATTGAGGGCATGCCCGAACTTAATGCCGCCAAGATTTTAGACCAGTTAAGCATGGGTGTGCGTTCCACCCTGCACCAGTTTGACAAATCGGCCGCCAAAGACGGGATGGATATTGCACTGTGCATCATCAACCGCAAAACAATGGAAATGCAGTATGCCGGCGCTTTCAACCCTGCATTTGTTATCCGCAAGAATACCTTGCAGGAAATAAAAGCCGATAAAATACTAATAGGATATTCATACAATGAAGGGGAAGTAAAAAATTACACCAACAACACTTTTAAACTGGAAAAAGACGACCAGATTTATGTTTCTACCGACGGCTACCCCGACCAGTTTGGCGGACAAAACGGCAAAAAGTTTATGATTAAGAACTTCCGCAATTTACTTTTGGATATTCATAATCTGGGTATGGCCGAACAGAAAGCGGAGCTTGAACGCCGCTTTGATGAATGGAAAGGGAACCTGGAACAGATAGACGACATTTGCGTGATAGGGGTTAAGGCCTAGGCAAGGCTTAAAAAAAGGCATTTTCAGATTATTGCAACAGGGCATTTCTTTATTTTTATTATCTTTGGGCTTTGATGAATTTTTTATTCCCATCATTTCTTTACGCACTTTCGGCGGTAAGCATTCCCATCATCATTCATCTTTTTAATTTCAGGAGGTACAAAAAGCTGTACTTCTCCAATGTTGCCCTGCTGCAGGCAGCGGTTCAGGAGTCGCGCTCCCGTTCCATGTTGAAACACTGGCTGGTGCTTTTATGCAGGATACTGGCCGTAGCCTTTCTGGCGCTTGCCTTTGCACAGCCCTATCTGCCTGTAAAGCATGGCATACAACTTACGGGAAGCAAAGCCGTAAGCATTTTTATAGACAATTCGTTCAGCATGAACGCGCTGACCCCGAACGGCTCGCTGCTCGACGAGGCCAAGGCTGAAGCAATTGAAATGGCGCAGGAACTGAACCCTTCCGATAAGGTACAGCTTGTGTCGCAGGACTTCGACGAAACAGAAGAACGCTGGCTGAACAAAGACGAGTTTGCAGCCGAAGTAAAAGGCCTTAAAACCTCTTCCGATTCGAGAACACTGTCCGATATAATAAAGCGGCAACACGAGAACCTTAACCACAGCGGCTGCCCTGTGAAAGAATGCTTCTGCCTTTCCGATTTCCAGAAGTCATTCAGCAGGATTTCGTCCGACCTGGGCGCAAACGGCGATCCCACTTCCCTTGTGCCTCTGGAGGCTGAAAGCCGCAACAACATATCAGCCGACAGCTGCTGGTTCGATTCGCCCCTGCACCTGCCCGGAAAACCCGAAATGCTTAATTTGAGGATCAGAAATTATTCCGGCGAAACAAGCCATGAATCGGCAGTAAAACTTTTTATCAACGGCGAAGAAAAAGCTATTGCAAGCTGCAACATAGCGCCTAATTCATTTACCGTGCTGCACCTCTCTTTCATCCCGTCGGGCAAAGCTGTACAACAGGGCATGGCCGCGATAAACGACTACCCCATTACCTTCGACGACAAGTTGTATTTCTCATTCAGCCTCACCACCCGCATTCCCGTACTGCGCATTCATCCGGAAAGCATGGGCAGCAACGACTACCTGCATAACCTCTATGGCAGGGACTCGCTCTTCACTTACAACGAAACCACAGGCTCACATGTGGATTATGCATCGCTGCCTTCATACAGGCTGATTATTCTCGACGGGCTTACCTCCATAGAATCGGGCATGGGCAGCGAACTGAAAAGCTATGTGCAAAAAGGCGGTTCGCTGCTTATCATTCCACCGGCGGCAGGCCTGAACAGCGACAACTACAGGGAAACCCTCGGCGGACTGAACTGCTCCTGGTATGGCAAAATGGACACCACACATGTAAAGACAGATAAGCTAAACTTTGAAAGCCCTCTTTACCGCTCGGTTTTTGAAGGCAGGCAGTCTGAAAATTTAGACCTTCCGCAAACGTTCCGTCATTATGTTATTACAGGCGCAGGCAACGGCGCTCCGGAAAATCTGATGAAACTTGAAAACGGCGACGACCTGCTCGACCTGTTCCACTCCGGCAAAGGAAGCATTTATCTTCTGGCAGTGCCCCTGAACGATGATTTCGGCAACTTTCAGAAACACGCCCTCTTTGTTCCCACCCTATATAATATGGCCTTGTACAGCCTGCCCGTGCGCCCTCTCTACTATACCCTGGGCGACATACAGCCGGTTGAGGCGCCCAATATAACCCTTCCGCAGAACAGCTTCTTCAAAATACGGCCCGCAGTGCAAACCGATAGCAAGGCTGAAGCAGGACCAGGAGATGCGAACACCTTACTGCCCGAAAGAAGGATAGTAAACAACAGCGTATTTTTATATCTCCACAATCAGCTTTCGAGTGCCGGCAATTATGAATTGCTTGCCGGAGACAGCCTTCTTTCCGGTTGCTCATTCAACTACAACCGCAGGGAATCCGACATGAGCTTTTACTCCGCCACCGAACTCCGGCATCAATGCGATTCTGCCGGACTGAAGAACTTTTCGGTACTGCAGGTAAACGGCAAATCGATGCCCGGGGTTTTGCAGGAAGTGAACAGGGGCACTTACCTGTGGAAGTACTGTATCATTCTGGCTCTGATATTTTTGGCCGCCGAGGAGGCGATAATAAGAATTGTAACCTAAAAAAACATATATGAGAATATTGATCAAATCGGCGAAAATTGAGGACAAGCGCTCACCACACAACGGTAAAACGGCCGACCTGCTCATTGAAGACGGGATAATAAAGGGTATTAAAAAATCAATCGGCTCAACCGGAATAAAGAAGATCGTGGAAGCCGACGACCTGCATGTATCTCCCGGCTGGTTTGATATGCAGGCAAATTTTTGCGACCCCGGTTACGAGTATAAGGAAGATCTGCAGTCGGGCATCAGGGCGGCCGCTTCGGGCGGATTTACAGGAGTAGCCCTGTCGCCGGCAACCCACCCGCCGGTACACTCCAAATCGCAGGTGGAATATATTGCGGGCAAGGTTTCAGGAAAAATTGTTGATGTTTATCCTGTAGGCGCCCTTTCGCACAAGATGGAAGGCAAGGAGCTTTCCGAAATGTACGACATGAAACTGTCGGGCGCCGTGGCTTTTACCGACGACACCAATCCTGTTATGAACTCCGGCCTGCTATACCGCGCCCTGCTCTATGCCAAGAGCTTCGGCGGATTGGTAATAAGCCGTTGCAACGACTGCACCATTTCGCCCGGCAGTTTTGTAAACGAAGGCAAAACAAGCGTGCTGATGGGCGTAAAAGGAGAACCCGCGGTGGCTGAAGAAATAATGCTAGTCCGTGATTTATTTCTCGCAAATCAGACGGAAACGCGGCTGCATATTCGTTCCATATCAACAGCCGGCAGCGTTGAGCTGTTGCGGAACTCAAAAAAACGCGGACTGCAGGTAACTGCATCGGTAAACGCCTATAGCCTGGCCCTGGACGATTCGGCGCTGCTCGATTTTGACACATTCTGCAAGGTAAATCCGCCCTTACGATCGAAAGAAGATATAAAGGCCTTGAAAAATGCCCTGCATGACGGCACCATAGATGTAATTTGCAGCGACCACCGCCCCGAAGACGAAGAGAACAAAAAGCTGGAATTTGACCTTGCCGCCCCCGGCATGATCGGTATTCAGACACTTTACCCCCTTATAAACATGCACAGCGGGCTGTCCACCGCACAGATAATTGAAAAAATAGCCCTGACCCCTCGCTGCATTCTCGGACTGCCCCTGCCGGTAATAAAGGAGGGCGAGAAAGCAAACCTAACCGCCTTTTCACCCGGTATGGAATGGATATTGGAAGAAAAACGCATTCAATCTACCTCAAAAAACACTCCGTTTGCGGGCAAACGCCTTAAAGGAAAGGCTGTGGCAATCATCAATAACGGACAGTACTTTGCCGAACCAGCCTGACGGCCTGTTTACTGCCTGAAATATTGCCCGCAAAGTGCCTATTAACAATTTAGGGAAAATGTTGATAATTTCTATAAAATTATCATTGACAGTAATTTATTAATGCTTTATATTTGCAACCTTTCAAATCAATATCAATTAATTAAATACTGATGAAAAAGATTTCTTTTGGATTATGCCTCGCCGTAATCGCCGCACTTGCATTCCTCACAGCCTGCAAATCGAGTTCGCATTGTGCCGCTTACCAGGATTCGAGAATTGATTCTCATTCCACCATTACCCAATACCATTCACGGGGTTAAGCTGCATAAAATTTATTTGTAATGAATTCCATTGAATCAATGGAATTCATTTTTTATCTCCCGCCTCTTACTGCTTATTGTCAAGGCTGCCGAACACCTTCTTCAAAAGGTCGTCAACCCTCGCCGCCGGATTCTTCCGTATCTTCAGTTCTTCGCCCGCAAGCAGTACGAACAAGCCTTTAAGCGCTTGCTGCGTTACATACTCATTCAGATCGGTATTCACCTTTGGGTCGCCTGTGAAAAAGGTGGTTTTGTTATAGGCATTGGCCAACGGCGTCCAGTATTTTGTTACTTCCACACTGTCGCAGGCGCTTTTTACAATCGGCAAAAAGTCATCGTGAAGCTGCTGCTGTGTTTTGCCCTGCAGGTATTGGGTGGCGGCGTTGTCAGGGCCATTCAGTATCTTCATGGCATCGTCAATATTCATGGATGTAATGGCATTTACGAACACCGGTGCGGCTTTTACCGATGCCTTTTCGGCGGCACGGTTCATGGAGAGAACAAAATCATCAACCTGTTTCTGCATTCCAAGCTTCAAAGCGGTGTTTTTAACTTTTTCGGCGTCGGGCGGAAAGTGAATCTTTATCAGTGAATCTTTAAAGAATCCGTCGGTTTTTGAGGCGGAAGTTCCTGCGTTATTCGCACCCACGCTTAATGCGTCTTTCAAGCCTTATGCCACCTCCTCGCTGCTCAAGCCGCCTTGTTTTTTGCCTTCGGCAGAACTTAAGTCCTTCTTGGCATCATTAAGCGACTTTGGAAAAGAAAACTGCGCGTATGACAAGGAGGCGCCGAACACGAAAGGCAATAATAAAATATAAATAATTTTCATGGTTTGGATTTTTTGCGCTTGGTTATACTGAATGCAATATTAGGTATGCTAAATGAATAAATCATGAAGAAGTATTCTGTGTCTCCGCCGGATAAATGAATTCCACTTTCAGAACAATGGATGGGTTGATGCTCATGGCCACCGGACAGGTTCTTGCCGCATTTTCCAGTATCTGCTTCTCTTTTGCGGTATAGCTGACAGGAGGCATGGTAATAATAATTTGAATCTCGCCCACCCTTCTCGGATTTGAAGCCATTATTTTTGTTACCTCGGCCAGGGCTCCGTCAATATTCAAAGGGTTGTGCTTTTCTGTTCCGCTCTGCCGCCCTGCGGCCGCCCTGTTGTATGTATCCGTTGCAATACCCATAAGGGTAAGCATGCAGGAGGCGAGGCAGGTGCACAGCAGGTCAGTGGGTGAAAAAGCCTGCCCTTTTCCGTGGTTATCCACCGGAGCGTCGGTGATTATTGTTTTGCCGGAAGCCAGATGAACCGCTTCGGTGCGCAAATCGCCCGCGTATTTTACTTTTGATGTGCTCATGTCAGATTGTGCTATTTATTTATTAGCTTTGCAGTACAAAAATAGGATATAGCGGATGAAAGCGCAAAAGATATTTTTTTCAGGCCTTATTTCTTTAGTTTTTTTATCCGGTTCGCTCGGTGCGCAGAACATACTCACGCAGCTTCAGAACGATAAGGACCAGAATGTGGTATACAGCGGTCAGGCGCTCGGCGGGGCGTTTCTGCACTCCAACGGCTGGGGTTTGTTTTTCGAAAAAGCCAAAATATTGTCTATATATAAATTATGGTTCTGGGAAGTGCAAACGGCCAACATGAGCAGCCCGCGGCAGGTAAAAATTCAAAACAGCGCCTACCCCGACGCCAAGAGTTATTATTTCGGAAAACTGAACAGCATGCAGGTATTCCGCTTCGGTACGGGGATGAACAGGAGGTTGTTCAGGAAAAACAACCTGCGATGTGTGGAAGTAGATGCCGTATATTCGGCCGGAGCCTCCATTGCGGCAGTTAAACCGGTATGGCTTGAGATAATACCGGCAAATTCAGAACAGATTCCTTATTCCGCCCAGTACGACCCTACAGTGGACAACCCTTCCAACATATACGGAGGAGCCTCATTCTTCGACGGGCTGAATCAGTTGAGGCTATACCCGGGCGGCTACGCCAAGCTGGGGCTTAATTTCGATTATGCCAACAAATACAATACCCTGAAGGAAATTGAAACAGGCATCATAGTTGACGTGTATCCTGCAGTTATTCCAATTATGGCCTATGTAAAAAACAATCAGGTTTTCGTGAATCTGTACATCAGCTTCGGATTCGGGAAACGCTGGTACTGATAAAGACCGTCAACAATTAAGCATCCTTACACCCACTTATGACCAATTCTACAACCAACAGCCAACAGGAAGGTACTGTTGCCGAAACCCAGTGGCCCTCCAGAAAGCCTTCATGGCTGCGCGTTAAACTGCCATCCGGAGCCAACTATCTTCAGGTACGCAGCGCCGTAGATAACCACAGGCTGCATACCATCTGCCAGAGCGGCAACTGCCCCAATATGGGGGAATGCTGGGGAGCAGGCACGGCTACATTTATGATATTGGGCAACATTTGCACCCGCTCCTGCGGCTTTTGCGCCGTAAAAACAGGACGTCCGCTGCCGGCAGACCTGAATGAGCCGGAAAGAGTAGCCGACGCCGTAAAGCTAATGCATGTAAAACATTGTGTGCTTACTTCGGTTGACAGGGACGACCTGCCCGACGGAGGCGCCGGAATTTGGGCTGAAACCGTTAAAGCAATCAGAAGAAAGTGCCCGGGAACAACCATGGAAACCCTTATCCCCGATTTTAAAGCGGATTGGGATTGTATTTCAAAAATTGTCGGGGTTCATCCAGAAATAGTATCGCATAACCTTGAAACGGTAAGAAGGCTTACAAAACAGGTTCGTGTACAGGCAAAGTACGATCAAAGCCTGAAAACCCTCACCCTGCTGAAGGAAGCAGGCATGAGGACCAAGTCGGGAGTAATGCTGGGGCTTGGTGAAACGCGCGAAGAGGTGTTGCAAACCATGGACGACCTCCGCAAGGCAGGCTGCGATATACTCACCATAGGGCAATACCTGCAGCCGAGCCCCGAACACCTGCCTGTTCAGGAATTCCTTCACCCCGACTATTTCGCAGAGCTTAAAACGGCAGCCCTTGAAAAAGGGTTCCGCTACGTGGAAAGCGGGCCGCTTGTAAGGTCATCTTACCACGCCGAAAAACATTTGATTTAACAAATCTTTAATATTTCACCCCGATTCGAGAATAAATTTATACATTTGTGAAACAAAGCAAAAACCAAATCATGGTATGAAAAAAAACAATACTAAATCATCCGTAATAAAGCCCCTGAAGTATTCCGTAATTGCGGCTATTGTCCTTTCTGCCGCAGGCATATACCTGCACAAGACACTGAACACACGATTATACAGGGCAGCAATTAATAAGGAAGCCGACAAAAACGATGACGGCAGGGAGGCGCTCGGTATGGAGCAGTATTTTTTCAACGCCCGCAAAAATAACGTAACGGGGAAGATGGACTATGCCGCCATGGCAAAGGCAGAGCTTGCACTGCAAAACTATAATAATTCGCACAGGGCCACCGCCGGAGGGCTGGGATTGAACTGGTCAAGCATGGGTCCAACCAACGTAGGCGGAAGAACACGCGCCATCCTCTTTGACAAGAACGACCCTTCGGGCAACACCATGTTTGCCGCTGCCGTTTCCGGAGGAATATGGAAAAGCACCGATGCCGGAGCCTCATGGTCGCCAGTAAATGACAATCTGTTGTCGCTCGAAGCCTGCTGCCTTGCCCAGGATGCCAATGGCAATATTTATTGCGGAACAGGGGAAGGCTTTTCATTATATTCGGGTGGTGAAGGTTTCAGCACCGCTATGCTCGGCGGAGGTATTTTTAAATCAACAGACGACGGAGCTACGTTTCAGGTACTTCCATCCACCATTCCCACACAAACC
>JABEUT010000033.1 GCA_013044305.1 Bacteroidia bacterium | reverse complement strand
CCCCTTGGTAGTCGGCGGGCACACGAATATACAGTGCATTTTCGTGCAATCCTTAATTATAGCTACCAAAAGGTCGTTCCTACGGAACTTCAGAACAAAGAGATTTATTTTAGTCAGACAACAATGATTGTATTTCCTGCTCTCTAAAAAATTCTACTGAAACAGGTTCAGTACATGCTTTTTAATGAAAGAAAATAAATGCAACTCATTAGCTATATACCCACCAAGGCAGCCCCAAAAATAAATACAGGGGCTGACCTTAGCTGGTATGGCGAACAGGCAAATCCGAGCATGTTGAATAATATTTAGACACAAGCCCCGAGGATTGCGCACAGGGAGAAATTCCAAATTGGCTAAAATGCACAACCCAACCCAGCTGTAGTGAGCGTAAGTGCAACAATATCAGCAGGTGTATTCATATAATCGAAATTGAATAGGAGATAAAAATTCTTTTTGATGGTAATTTTACATGATGCCCCAATATCAAAACTCAATGAGAGAGAAGAAGTGGAAGATATGTTACCGGAATACAGATATGCACCCGGGACAGTATTTGGGAATGTACCTTGATAAACTGCCTGGTAACAGATATAATCAACAGCCGGTGTGCTGTAATTTAATCCGCCAAATAATGCTCTGAAGTCAAAGGCAGCGCCCTGGCAAGGTATGGTAAAATAAGCTCCAATCATACCAAAAGCTTCGGATATGTTTGTTGAAGAACCAAGATTTGTAACTGCAATATTTCCGGTATTCTCATTTATCCATTTATCAAAATTGCCGACCGAAAAATAATTATAACCACCTCCTCCCATTAGAGCAATACCTGCATGGGAATTATTTACCGGAATTTCAGCGGAAACGAAAAACATACTGCCGTTATCTGCCCCGCCTATCCCGTCGGAATTAAAACCTCCGAATTTATTCCCCGGCAAACTCGGTCCTGCATTAACAAATATGGTTATTTTAGGTTTATGATTCAACAATGTATCTTCAGGAATATCGAAATGAACACTATCGACAAATGATGGAATGTATGGTTGATGCCGTACGTATTCTCCAAAACTATATGTTATTCCGGTATTTATATTTCGTAAAGTAATAAATGTACTTATATCACCAAAATTGGGAATATTAAAAGATGGATTTGACAAAAATATGTCGTAACCTACAGACAGACTGATTTTTTTAAAAATTGAATATCTTATTCCGACTCCTAAGTCAAATGACGAGGAATATGCCGATGTCTTGCCTATATGAACAGGACTTCCAAGGTAATTTGAATAATTAAATGACGGACACCAGGAAATTGCAGGACCTACCAATGCCCTAAAATCCAAATAAAATTTATGAATAGGAATATCAAATGCTAATCCTATATCAGTAGCAAATACATTATAATTGGTAGAACTTGTCATATTATAGCCGGGATAATAATTGGTCGGCAAGGAAGAATTAACCTCGTAATTCATCATGGCTGCAATCCCAAATACTGAATGACTCAATGCTAAGAAGTCATAAATATTTGTTGCAATTCCATTTACAGGATTTCCAAATCCGGGAACACTGCCTGAAAAATCAGATGTTGGATGTGCAATTCCAGAACTTAAAGATATGTAATTCCGGCAGAGCGCCTTCTTAGTCGAATCGTTTTGGGCAATAGTTCTCCATGGAATAATACATAAGAAGACAATATGAAGGAATAACTTAATTTTCATTACATAAGCTAATAATGACAAATTTAACGGTAAAGAAATAAACCCAAATTTTATTTTTACGGATAAAATGGGAGTTTGTTCTTATGCTTACCCCTGTAACTACTTATTTATAATCTTCGCCTTCAGCATTACCTGTTTGCCCTCCCTCCACCTTGCATAAAAATTATCGCCCCCGTTTTTTTCGCTAAGCATTTCTGAAAATTTTTTATGTAATGATAAGGCAGTTACACTTTCAGCAATTCGTTTTGCCTTAGTAGATTCTGTTTTTGCGGTATCAATCCATTTGGAATAATAACCCTGCTGCGATTTCGTAAGGCTCCTGAAAAACTTCATCGCCCGCGGTTCATCGGCAAGGCAGTTCAATAAAGCGCGGTTCAGCGGTATATCCTTATCATCCGCTTGCAAGTTGATGTGCAGCATGGCGCCGTCTCTTTTGCCTGTTCCCTTGCGCATTTGTGCATTAAAGGGTATTATAAAAGTACCATGTCCCATAGGCAGCAAGGCTGTTTTTTCAATTGGATAGTTGTCCAGTTTCCCTTTTACGCGAAATGATTTTTTACAGCCGGGCTTAAGTTTTGACGCTAAATCAGCAGGAATTTCAATGTACATCCAACCCGTCTTTTCGCCCATTTCTCCAAAACGCAGTATGCGTGCCGTGAAGGTAATCATTCTTGTTCCTTTTTAATTTTTATTCCCGCCTGATATTGCTTTAAGCTTATCCAGCGTCAGCTTAATCATTTCCTCATGGGGATACTTGATGAGCGCCAATTGAAGGTATTGCTCCGCCTCCTTGTAGTTACGTTCAAAAATATAGCACTGGGCGGTGTTGAGCAAAGCCTGTTTGTTGTCAGGATCGAGCGCCAGGGCGCGGGCGTTATAGCTGCCTGCCGCGCTCATGTCGCCCTGCAGAAGCGCCAGATACCCCTTGTTGGTAAGGGCAGGCACAAACTGCGGGTCTTCATGCAGTATATAATCGTATTCCTTTTCAGCGGAATCTTTTTGGCCAAGCAGCGCCTGGGCCGAAGCGGCTTTGTTACGGTATTCCATTTCATAGGGTGCAAGCTGTACGGCCCTTTTGTAAAACCGGAGGGCTTTGGTTTGATCGGAAAGCGAGTTATACGCCTCGCCAATCTGATATGCGGTTATGGCATCGCTGTTGTCATAGGCGCAGTGAACAAGCAGCGAATCCAAAATGAAGTTCTCCCCGACGGCATCCGCATAAGCCCTTATTCCTTCCCAATCATTTTTAAGATAGGCGATGTAAACCAACCACTGAAAATTTTTGCGGACTTGCGCCGGCGTGGCATCGGGGAAATAGCTTTTTGCCGAATCGAGGAGCGCAGGATAATCGCTCTGAAAACGCTCATACTGCTGTATATATGCCCTGCCCCGTATTTCCGGTGTTGGATGCGGGTTGTTTGCATCGTATAGGGTGATGAACTTTCTTATACGGGTAATCCCCGCTTTGGGGGAATTGAAGGGGGCCGGTATTCTTATATAATGGTCGGTTGTGAGGACATGAGGAATATCAATATCCTTGCCTTTGGGCATGTGGCATCCCACGCAATCGGTACTGCTGTCACTTTTGCGTAAATCACTTGTGTGTTTCATTAATTCGGGGCAAAAGTTTTTAGCTCCCGGGCTGTGGCAGCGCTGGCATATCAGGTTGAATGCGCTGTGGCTTACGCTGCGCACGTCTATATGCGGATTATGGCAGGTAACGCAGGTAAGTCCTTGCATGTATGGTTTCAGCAATGTTGATTTTTCGCCATTCGCAAGACTTTGCAAAAAGCACTGGCTCATTTCCAGCCTTGCCGCGTGTGATGCCATAATGTGTTCGTTTTCCATACCCTCATACCGCGGCAGGAACACATCCATTACATCAGACAGCTTCATCCCCGGCCTGAAACTATAGAAAGACTTGCCCGGTTTTAGAACCGCATTACCTTGCAGATGGCAGCGCTGGCACAGGTCCACCTGCAATTCTACCGGTAATTTTGCAGGGTTCACAATGGTATAGTCTATTGCCTTTGCAGTATCAGTGATATGCCCCATTTGTATTGCCTTTACATGCAGCGCGCCGGGGCCGTGGCAGCGCTCGCAGCTAATTCCATTGGGAACGGATATGTACTTGTCGGTTGAACCTTTAACAAAATCGGGGTAGGAATTATGGCAGGTCATGCACTCCAGTCCTATCTCGCGCGTGAAACGCGAATTAAAGCCTCCTGAAAAGCCGGGCGCAAGATCCCATTTTCCCTGCTGGGTGTAAAAGGTAACAGGCGCCTGATACAGGTAGCCGTTCACGCTATACAGGTGCGAGTTGGTGTGCT
>JABEUT010000248.1 GCA_013044305.1 Bacteroidia bacterium | reverse complement strand
GCATGGGCGAACTTCACCTTGAGATTCTCCTCGACCGCATGAAACGCGAGTTTAAGGTGGAATGTAACCAGGGCGCTCCGCAGGTGGCTTATAAGGAAGCCATCACCAAAGAGGTTGAACACAGAGAGCTGTACAAGAAACAAACCGGCGGACGAGGTAAGTTTGCCGATATGAAAGTGGTGGTGTCGCCAACAGATGAGGGAAAAACCGGATTGCAGTTTGAAAACGAAATTACAGGCGGTAACATACCGCGCGAATATATTCCGGCTGTTGAAAAAGGATTTAAGGCAAGCATGACCAACGGTGTGCTCGCCGGATACCCGCTCGACAGCTTGAAGGTAAGACTGATAGACGGAAGCTACCACGAGGTGGACTCCGACTCGCTGTCGTTTGAAATATGCGCACGCACAGCCTACCGCGAAGCCCTGAAAAAGGCAGGACCCATATTGCTTGAGCCCATTATGAAAGTAGAGGTGGTAACGCCCGAAGAATATATGGGTGACATTGTAGGCGACCTGAACAAACGCCGCGGACAGATGCAGGGCATGGACTCGAGGCACGGGGCAAGGGTAATAAACGCACTTGTGCCCCTGTCGGAAATGTTTGGTTATGTTACCACGCTGCGCACCCTGTCGTCCGGAAGAGCTTCTTCCACCATGGAATTCTCGCATTATGCCAACACGCCGAAGAACATTGCCGACGAGGTAATTGCAAGGGCGCAAGGCAAAAAGACCGTTAACGCCTGACATAAACCAATAACAGAAAGCCCGGCCACCGAAACAAACTACATACCGAACAACGACTAACGACCAATAAACACCATGAACCAGAAGATTCGCATCAAGCTAAAAAGTTACGACCACAACTTAGTGGATAAATCGGTGGAGAAAATCATAAAGACCATTCGTTCCACCGGAGCCATGGTTAGCGGGCCCATACCACTGCCCACCGATAAAAAAATAATAACCGTTCTGCGTTCGCCCCACGTAAACAAAAAGGCAAGGGAACAGTTTCAGGTGTGCTCGTACAAGCGGCTGATGGATATTTACATCAGCTCGTCGAAAACGGTTGACGCGCTTATGAAACTCGAATTGCCCAGCGGTGTTGAAGTGGATATTAAATAAATGAATTCAGATTTTTAACTAAAGAATATGTCCGGAATAATTGGAAAAAAGATAGGGATGACCAGCTTGCACAACGCAGGCGGTATTTATGTGCCCTGCACTGTGATAGAAGCAGGCCCATGCATAGTAACCCAGGTAAAAACAGTTGAAAAAGACGGCTACGGCGCGGTACAGCTTGGTTTTGGCGAAAGAACAGCCAAGCACACCAATTCATCGGCCGAAGGCCACTTTAAAAAGGCCAGTACCACCCCTAAAACAAAACTGGTGGAGTTCAGGGGGTTTGAAAAAGAATTGAAATCGGGCGATAAGATAGATGTAAGCCTTTTCAATGAAGGCGACATAGTGGATGTGTCGGGAGTTTCGAAAGGCAAAGGCTTTCAGGGCGTGGTAAAACGCTGGCACTTTGCAGGCGTAGGCTCACGCACCCACGGACAGCACGACAGGCAGCGCGCACCAGGCTCGGCAGGAGCTTCCTCTTTCCCCTCACGCACCTGGCCCGGAAAAAAACAAGCCGGCAGAGACGGCGGAAAAAACGCTACAAGCCAGAACCTGGAAGTAGTTAAGATATTTCCCGAAAAAAACCTTCTGCTTGTTAAGGGCAGTGTGCCCGGAGCCAACGGATGCTATGTAATAGTTGAAAAATAAACGCAAACGCCAATATACCGGCTGAACACCGAACACTAAAAAACTGAATACAGATATGGAACTCAACATATATAACGCAAAAGGCAAAGACACCGGCAAACAGGTAAAACTGAATGACGAGATCTTCTCCATGGAACCCAACGACCATGCCATTTACCTTGATGTAAAACAGATTCAGGCAAACGCCCGTCAGGGAACCCATAAGGTGAAAGAACGCGGGGAACACAGCGGAAGCACCAAAAAAATCAAGAGACAGAAAGGAACCGGCGGAGCCCGTTCAGGAAGCATAAAAAACCCTACCTACGGAAACGGACGCACCTTCGGCCCGAGGCCCAGGGATTATTCCTTTAAGCTGAATAAGAAACTGAAAAAGATAGCGCGCAAATCAGCCCTGTCGTATAAAACCAAAGACAAGCGCATAACAGTTATTGAACCCTTTACCTTCGACACCCCGAAGACAAAGGAATGCACCGCCCTGCTTAAAAACCTTAAGCTTGATGACAAAAAGACACTTCTGGTAACGGCCAAGAGCGATGCAAACATCCTGCTTGCCTCGCGCAACCTGCAAAACATTAAGGTAACCCATGCTGAACAATTGAATACCTTGGATATATTAAATGCCGAACACCTGCTTCTTGCCGAAACCTCCATCCCATTAATTGAAAATTCACTCCTCAACTGATTATACAACAGCCAGCATACTAATACATCAAGAACATGATCATCATCCATAAGCCAGTAATAACCGAAAAAATGACCGGCCAGAGCGACAAATACCACCGCTACGGGTTTTATGTAGATCGCAGGGCCAATAAATTAGAAATAAAAGACGCGGTTGAAAAAACATACAACGTAACCGTAACCAACGTGCGCACCCTGAACATGCCCGGAAAAGTAAAAAGAAGGACAACCCGCGCCGGAGTAAGGGAAGGCAGGATAGGCAAATTTAAAAAAGCAGTGGTAACACTCAAAGAGAACGACACCATTGACTTTTACAGCGCAATATAAATAACGGCAAACCCGCATATAAACAAACCTACGAATAAATAATACAGAAAAAGCCCCATTACCATGTCGCTGAAGAAAACAAGACCCATAACACCCGGACAACGATTTAAACTGACCGACAGCTTCGAGGATTTGACCCTGAACAGCTCAAACAACCCGGAGAAAAGCCTGCTGGCGCCCAAGCATTCGAAAGGCGGAAGAAACAACACCGGCAAAATGACCATGAGGTACCTGGGCGGCGGCCATAAGCAGCGCTGGAGGCTCATCGACTTCAAACGCGATAAGTTTAACGTGCCCGCAACGGTAATGACCATTGAATACGACCCTAACCGCACCGCCCGTATAGCCCTTTTGAACTATGCCGACGGCGAAAAAAGATACATTATAGCCCCGAACGGACTTAAAGTGGGACAAAAGCTGCTGTCGGGCAAGAACATAGCCCCCGACACCGGCAATACCCTGTACCTCGGCGAAATGCCGCTTGGTACAACGGTGCATAACATAGAACTGCGCCCGGGGCAGGGCGCAAAACTGGCGCGCAGCGCCGGCTCCTACGCCCAGCTGTCGGCCCGCGACGGCAGGTATGTTATTTTAAGGATGCCTTCGGGCGAAACACGCATGGTGCTGGGCTCCTGCCTGGCTACGGTTGGCTCTGTATCAAACCCCGACCACAACCTCGAAATTCACGGTAAAGCCGGTCGGAGGAGATGGCTCGGACGGCGCCCCCGTAACAGAGGCGTTTCCATGAATCCTGTAGACCACCCAATGGGAGGCGGCGAAGGAAAAGCGTCAGGAGGCCACCCGCGCAGCAGGAAAGGCATACCGGCAAAAGGATACAAAACACGCCACAAGAAAAAAGGCACCAACAGGTTCATCATAGAAAGAAGAAAGAAATAATCAATTGAATTATTAATTGTTAATTAT
>JABEUT010000247.1 GCA_013044305.1 Bacteroidia bacterium | reverse complement strand
TATTGTGTGAAACATAAACTGCAATATTACTCCACCGACCTGCATGGAAGCTATCCTGATGGCACAGACGTGGAGGTCTTCTCATACAGCGCTTTAAAAGAGGCATGGCAACATGCAAAATCAGCATCCGACAAGGAGCATGTAACTCCCTTCATCAAACAAAAATACCCGCTTAAAAAAAACATGCCGGAGACTGCAAGGACAGACTATTCTGCTCTGCGCCTGACGGTAGATTACAGGGAAGATTATTCGGTGATAAAAAACCTGATAGAACATCTTGGCGCGAACAAAAGCTGGAAGGAATATGCCCATTATTTGCTAAAACATCCCCGCCTCCAAGCATTAAACAATGGTAAAACAAGAAATTCAGGATATATGAAAAGCAGGATTGACGAGATAAAATTGCGCCGTATCACGCGGTTTACAAAATCGGACTTGTACCGCAAAACCATACACGGGCTGATACCGGGCGGAGCCCACACCTATTCCAAAGGCGACGATCAGTATCCGGAGCGTTCGCCTGCCGCCATTGCCTATGGCAAGGGAGCATACGTGTGGGATATAGACGGCAACAAATTTCTTGATTGCAGCATGGGACTGACATCGGTCAGCCTCGGCCATGCCTTCGAGCCAGTTCTTGCCAGTGTTCGCAACGAACTAAAAAAGGGGGTGAACTTTCAGCGCCCTTCGGTTATTGAGAAAACCACAGCCGAAAAATTCCTGGCGCTCATACCCGGCCATGATATGGTAAAATTTGCCAAGAACGGCGCCACCGTTACCACCGCCGCCGTGAAGCTGGCACGGGCAAAAACAGGCAGGAAGCTGATTGCGTTTCCGTCCGACTCCCCATTTTACAGTTACGACGATTGGTTTATTGGCAAAACTGTGTGTAACAAAGGGGTACCCGATGAAATAGCAAACCTTTCGGTAACATTTCAGTCGTGCAATATCGAATCGCTGAAGGCCCTATTCAAAAAATTTCCGGGTAAAATAGCCTGCGTGATTACCGAACCCGAACGAAATATCTGCGGCAACGGATGCGACTGCAAAACCGGGGTGTCCGACTTTTTAAAACAAGCTATTGAACTGACGCGGAAGAACGGCGCTGTTTTTATTGCGGATGAAATGATAACAGGTTTCAAAACACATTTACCCGGAACCATGGCTAAATACGGAATTGTGCCCGACCTTGCCACCTGGGGAAAAGGAATTGCCAACGGCTTTTCATTTTGCGCCCTTACAGGTAAAAAAGAAATAATGGAACTGGGCGGAATAACAAAGACAGGCGAAGAGAAAGTATTTTTAATCTCCACCACCCATGGCGCCGAAACCCATGCCTTAGCTGCGGCATTGGCAACCATTGATGTATTCAAGAAGAAAAAGGTGATTGAAAAGAATCATACACTATGCCGCAACCTGACAGGGATATGCAAAAGCCTTTTGCACGATTTGGGCATGGAAGGATATATAACCATAATACCCTGTGAATGGATGCCCCTGTTTGTTTTCAAGGATGCAGACGGCAATGTATCGCAGGGTTACAGGACACTGATGATGCAGGAAATGATTAAACGGGGGGTGCTGTTTTACGGAGCATTTGTGCCATGCCTCTCGCACACGGATAATGATATGTATTACTTTGCCAAGGCTTTCGGCGAGGCACTGAAAGTGTATAAAAAGGCTTTGACAGAAGGATATGAAAAATACCTGACAGGCAGGCCGGCCAAACCGGTTTTCAGAAAATTGCTGTGAAACAAAACCTGTACATACGTGCCGATGGAGGAAAATCGATCGGACTGGGGCATCTGGTAAGGTGCATTGCGTTGGGACAAATGCTCGAAAAAGAGGTCACCATAACCTTTGTATGTAAGGATGCGCCGGAGGAATTAAGTAGGGAATTTAAAACGAACGGCTTTGCCTTTAAACCGATAAAGGATGAAGAGGAGTTTCTTACTTTGCTGAACAAGAATGACATTGCAGTGCTCGATGGCTATGACTTCACGGGAGAATACCAGCTTATTGTAAGGGACAGGTGCGGGAAACTTGTTTGTATAGACGATCTGGCAAAGGGAAAGTTTGCTGCCGATTTAATCATAAATCATGCACCGGGAATAACTGACGCAGATTATAATGCGCAACCCTACACAAAATTTGCACTCGGACCCGCTTATGCCTTGCTGCGCAGATCGTTCCTGAAAAAAGCAAGTGCCATACCCGAGCCTGCAGTTACTGCATCGGTGCTGATATCGTTCGGTGGCAGCGACCCGCTCAACCTTACCTTGAAAACCCTTAAAATTGCACAAACCTTTATGCTTCTCAAACATATTGGAGTACTTGCCGGAGCCTCTTACGGCCATCTGACAAGCCTTAAGGCAGAAGCAAAAAACGACAGCAGGGTGGTAATACATCATGCAGTATCTGAAGAAAAAGTGGCTCAACTGTTATCCGAAACGCAGTTATGTATTGTGCCTGCAAGCGGGAGTTTGTTTGAGGCCCTTGCCGCCGGCTGCAAAGTTATTTCTGGCATGTATGTTGCAAACCAAAGACGTATATTTGAAGGTTTTAAGTCATTGGGCGCATTTGAAAGCGCCGGTAACTTTGAGGCAGACGAGCTGAAACAGGCTATAAACAGGTGCCTGAATAAACAAAGTCATCAGCGCAAAATAATTGACGGGAAATCGCCTGAAAGGCTTCTTAATCTGTTTAGGGCTTTGTAATATGACAACACAGGAACATCCAATCCATATATCATTCCGGTTTGCCGCACCCGGTGATGTGGACACCTATTTCCACTGGGCTAATGAAGATCTCGTGCGCGAAAATTCATTTACTTCATCAAAAATAAAATACATTGACCATGTAAAATGGTTCCGTTCAAATATCCTTTCGGAAAACTGCAGGATGTACCTGTTCATTCAGCAGGATAACATTCCGGTCGGACAGGTACGCATAGACAGGAAGAAGATGGAGACAACCGTAGGAATATCCATAGATGAAAAATACAGAGGCAAATCACTCGGATTAAAAATGATAGAACTCGCCACCGATGATTACCTGAACCGAAACCCGAATGAAAACCTTACGGCCTACATAAAACCGGAGAACACCCGGTCATACTCCATTTTCAGAAAGGCAGGCTTCGGCAATGAACAAAAGGTGATTGAAGGGAATATAATTTGCATTAAACTTACCAAAACCTACACAAACAGGTGAACACGATAAAAATTGGCAACAAAATTATCGGGGACGGACATAAGCCTTTTATTGTCGCCGAAATGTCGGGCAACCACAACAGCAGCCTTAAGCAGGCCCTTGCCATTGTTGATGCCGCCGCCCGCTCCGGGGCGGATGCGATAAAAATTCAGACCTATACGGCAGATACCATCACCATGAAAGGGGCTTATACGATCAGCGACAGGAATTCACTATGGCTGGGTAAAGACCTGCACCAGCTCTATAAACAGGCCTATACTCCTTGGGAATGGCATAAAAAGATAACGGAAAGAGCAAAATCAAAGGGATTAATATGGTTCAGCTCCCCGTTTGACGAAACGGCGGTAGACTTTCTGGAGGAACTGAATGTGCCCGTGTACAAAATAGCATCGTTCGAAAATACGCACCACCCTCTGCTGAAAAGGGTGGCGGCTACCGGTAAACCGGTTATCATGTCCACAGGCGTTGCAAGCCTTGAAGACATTCGCGAATCGGTAGCAATACTGCGCGGCAGTGGCTGCAAAAACTTAATTCTGCTCAAATGCACAAGCGCCTACCCGTCGCTTCCAAAGCATGCCAACCTTAAGACAATGGCAGATATGCGGAAGAAATTCGGTTGCCTTATCGGCTTATCAGACCACACCCTTGGAATAGGCGTATCGGTGGCGGCGGCTGCTCTGGGTGCATGTCTTATTGAAAAGCATTTTTGCCTCGGCAGGAATAAAGGAGGGGTAGATGCCGCCTTTTCCATGGAACCCGATGAAATGAAAACCCTTGTTACCGAAACCGGCAACGCTTTCTTTTCGCTGGGTAAAGTATCGTACAAACTGGGACCGTCGGAGTTGAAAAGCTTAATCTTTAAGCGCTCCATTTACGCCTCAAAAGACATCCGCATGGGAGAAAAGTTCACCAAAGACAACATAGGGGTTGTACGCCCGAACCTGGGCTTGCATCCGCGGTACTATCAGGTTCTGCTGAATACAAAATCGCCTACAGATATTAAGGCCGGAACGCCTGTTAAAGTAAATGTGAAAAAAAATTCGTCAGCCGCTAAATTACGGGCACAAAGTCATTCAGCAAAAAAAGTACGCCAAAGCAGATGATTTACAGCAAGACATTGTTGCTCTTTTTAAGGGTGTTTTGGAGCCGATATTTTGATAAGGACGGCAAAGGAAAATATTCGCTTGCCGCTGCCAGACTGTTTGGGTTAAGCTACCGCCTGTCAGACGCCAATAACAAAAGTTTTGTCTTTTTCTTCAAGGCATTTGCGCACGCAATCCTTGCAAAAAAAATACGCGCAGAAGACGCTTGCCATATTTATTCTGGAGGCGGTCTTTATTTCTACGATTCTCCTTGGTTTGAACAGGGTGAGAATCAAAGACTGGGCCATTTGCAATTTTTTCTGAAGGAAAAACCTGCCGGCAGTATATGGAAAAACAGGCTTCTCGGCTATTTCAGGCTTGGGGACAAGGTTCTGCAGGTAATTTTTGAATGCATTCTTGCTATTTTTCTGCTGCCTGTGTCGCTTTTTGAAAAATATAAGGGTTCAACAGGGCTTATCTTTTGGGAATACATTGAACTTGTCAATCTGCAAAAATTATTGAAGAGGCAGCATGTGCGTACTTTATATTTCTATTCCATTTATGAGAAAGATTCAAACATTACCTCCATCGCCTTGCAAAACTCCGGCATCACCGTAAAAAAAATAAGTTCTTCCACTCCTCTTAAGTTTTGGAACAAAATCATTGTGGCATGCGATACCCTCATCCTTTGCGACACCTTCCAGCTTGAGGAACTTAAATTATACAGCGATACCATACAGGTTAAAAACATTGAGTTGTGGGGACCGGAAAACATTCATCATACTGCAAAATATTATAATAAACCTATAGACCCTGCTTCAGGCATGAATGTTATCGGATTTTACTCATCTGCGGCATATCAGCGCTCGGAGCATGGCGACTTGGATGAATGGAATTTTGAGAAAAATGAGAATACAGTAATGCTCTACCTTGCCGAATACCTTAAAAGGAACGCGGGAATAAAGCTGCTGGTATTTCCACACCCGCGAGAAAAAACTCCCGAAAACAGGGATGCCATGCTGAAGCATTATAATGATTTTTTCTCCGGACTTGATTTCTCAATTTATGAGGGCGAGGTCTTTTCTTCCGCATGTTTTGATAAGTCAGTGCTGGGTATCAGCATGTTTTCGAGTGTGGTTTATGAACGCTTGTACTACGGCTTTAAATGCCTCATGATGCCTTTTGAAGAAGAAGGAATGGGGAAAGTGCTGACTAGCATCAAAAATATCTGTGCCCATGATAAAACGGACTTTTTCTCAAAGATTGAGCTGTTTTTAAATCTGCCGGTTGATAAATACTTTGAAAAAACAGGGCTGCCGGAATCGCCTTTTGTCATTAATAGAAATGCCTTGGCAAACCGCACCCGCGAGCAACATGTTATGCTCAAAACTGCACCACCGCATGCCAAAAAACCGAACGTTGTAATTGTGGATTATGGGCTGGGAAACCCTGCATCCATTCAAAACATGCTCCGCAGACTCGGCTACAACTCCCTAATTACCTCTGCGGTGGAGGCCATTCATGCGGCAGACAAAATCATACTGCCGGGAGTTGGCGCTTTTGCAAAGGGCATGCAGAACCTCAAGGAGTCGGGGCTTTCGGAAATTCTGAACAGGAAAGTGCTGCAAGAAAAAACGCCCGTGCTGGGTATCTGCCTTGGCATGCAACTGATTACCTTGCACAGCGAGGAGGGAAATGCTGACGGGCTGGGCTGGATTCCCGCCCAAACGAAAAAATTTAGTTTTAATGACAACGCCAAATTACCGGTACCCCACATGGGCTGGATGGACATCAACATTGAAAAAAACCATCCTTTGTTTAGAAATTCCGGCAATAACCCCAGGTATTATTTTGCGCATTCTTACTACATAAGCCACGATACACCCTATTCCATAGCTACAGCCACCTACGGCATAACCTTTGCATGCGCCTTCGCCCGCGAAAATATTATGGGGGTGCAGTTCCATCCCGAGAAAAGCCACAGCTTCGGACTTAATATTTTAAATAACTTTATACTTCATTTATGAAGATTCCAAGGCTAATTCCGCTCATACTATTAGCAGGCACCGGTTTATGCAAAACCATTAGGTTCGGAAGGCGTAATTATCTCGGAGACCCTGTGAATGCGGTAAAAATATTCAATGACAAAAAAGTGGATGAAATAATTGTGCTTGACATTGATGCTACTAAGGAACAAAGAGAGCCCGATTACCGGTTTCTGGGCAAAATAGCTGCCGAATGCTTTATGCCGATGACCTATGGAGGTGGAATTACAACCCTAGAACAGGCGGCAAAAATCTTCAGTCTCGGGGTGGAGAAGGTAGCCATTAACACGCATTTTTATAAAGCGCCCTCCCTGGTTAAAAATATTTCGGAAAAATATGGCAGGCAGAGTGTTGTGGTATCCATTGACTATACAATTAATTCGAGAGGCAACACAAGAGTTTATTCACACGGAGGAAAAATAAGAGTTCCCCACACCCCATTGACAGCCGCAAAAGCAGCAGTAGAGGCAGGCGCCGGAGAAATTCTGTTAAACTGCATCAACCGCGACGGTATGCGAACCGGATACGACTTGAAGACTTTAAGTCAGATTACCTCATCTGTAGGAATTCCGGTTATAGCCTGCGGGGGAGCCGGAGGAATGGAAGACCTGTTTAAGGCAATAAATAACGGACACGCCTCGGCTGTTGCCGCAGGAAGCATGTTCGTGTATGTGGGCAAATCTACCGATTCCATTCTTATCAATTATCCATCGCAGGGAGAACTGAATATGTTGTACGAACGAATATGATTATGGAACGGAAGGAAATTTTAAGTTGTGTTCGTTGCATTATGGACAGTGGGAGCGATCCGGATCTTGTGCTGGATGATAAGGGTGTATGCAACCATTGTAGGAATTATGATGATGGGGCGGCAAAACTTCCGAAGGAACCTGAACGCCAACATAATTTCAATACCCTTATATCTCAATTGGTGCGGGAAGGTAAAAACAAACAGTATGATGCAATAATGGGTGTAAGCGGAGGGGTTGACAGTACGTACCTCGCCTACATGGCATATCAGCAGGGATTGCGCATCCTGTTAGTTCATTGCGATAACGGCTGGAATACTGAAACATCGGTCAGGAATATCGAGAACATAATAAAAAAGACCAATTATGATTTGCATACCGTTGTTCTGAACTGGGATGAATTCAGGGATATACAAATTTCATTTTTCAAGGCGGGAGTTGTGGATATTGAACTCCCCTACGATTATGCCCTGATGATATCCATGTATTTGATTGCTATAAAATATAATATTCATAATATATTAAGCGGTCACAATCTGGTTACTGAAGGTACATATATGCCAAAAAGCTGGGTACACTCTAAAATGGATATTATCAATATAAAAGCAATTCATTCAAAATTTGGTAAGATGCCCATGAAAACCTTTCCGCATTTGTCCCCTTGGGTGTATTCGTATTATGAACTGACCAAGCGTTTTCACAGGATAGCATTACTGAACTACATGGAATACGACAAAGCAAAAGCCAAGGAAATTATAACCGAGAAACTGAACTGGAGCGATTATGGAGGTAAGCATTACGAATCCGTGTTCACACGCTTTTATCAGGGGTACATACTTCCACAAAAGTTTCATATTGATAAACGCCAGTTTCATTTATCAACATTAATATGTTCCGGACAAATCAGCAGGGAGCAAGCATTACAGGAAATGAACAACCCAACCTATGTCGACGAATCATTATTTGTTGAAGATTTTGAATATGTGAAGAAAAAATTAGGTTTTACCGATGCCTCTTGGGAATCCTACATGAAGGAGCCGGCACACAAGCATCAGGAATATGCAAACATTTCCTCATACTGGAAAAAATATTATAAAGTAATAGGAGTTCTAAAACCCTTCGAGGTCATGTTAAGGACTTTGGAAAAAAAGTAGGCGCGATGGGGAAAAAGGTCGTGATTGTGTCTTACACTTTTCCTCCGGCTACGGGCGTAGGCGGCAGAAGGTGGTCTAAACTTGGCGAACAACTGGTGAAAAAAGGGCATGAGGTTCACCTTGTAACCGCCTCTCCATCATCGTCGGGAAAGTATGGGAGCGAAAGCTGGAATGGATTAACAGTGCATCGCATACCCGGCAATTACCCGCCCATTCTTACACACTTTGACAAAAAAAACTTACAGCAAAAAATAAATTACAGGCTCGCATCCGCATATATGAAGTATTTCACAAAGGGCAATATCTACGACCGTTCAATACGATGGGGAAGCGGATTACAGGACTGTGTTTCGCGGCTCATTGGCAGCGAAAACATTACCAACATCATTGCTTCTGCACCACCTTACAGGTATCTGTTTGATATCACCTCGCTGAAAAAAAAGTTTCCGGAGCTGAACGTGATACTGGATTTCCGCGATCCATGGGCTGAACATCCCGATTTTCACCGCGTGAATATGAGCAGCCTTCCTTCGGCCAGGGTAAAATGTGAACAGGATATGGAGAGAAGCGCGCTTGAAAATGCAGACCGGGTTGTAGCCATTTCGCGCACATTAACTCAATCCCTTTCTGGGTTCATGAAAGGCTACGATGAAAAATTTGTCACTATTACAAACGGGTTCGACGGCGCCGATTACGCATTCCTGAAAAATCAGCCAATTCCCGAAACTGACGGTTTCAGGATTGTTTACAACGGCTCACTTTATTTGAAAACGGCAGACACCAACCAGAGCATTACAAATTATATTAATAACAACAGGGAACTGCTTTTAAAACGAAAAGTAACATTTGAATTCTGCGGGCACATAGGACAGGAAAACCTGGCTATATTCGAGAAGGCCGATAAGCGGATTTTTAAATATTATGGCGTAAAACCAATGAACGAGGCATTGACTATTCTCAATCAGGCTTCCGCCGCCCTTTTTATTACTGATCTTGGACACGAGGATATTCAGTTTAATACCAAGCTGATGGATTATATTGCGCTTAGAAAAAAAATATTCATAATTGGCCCTAAAGGTGAGGTGAGCGACTTTATTACCCGTAATGGCATTGGGGCGCAGTTTACCAACGAAACCATTGGTGATATGCTGGAGTGGATAATGAATAATGAAAAGTTCGAACAACTTTCGTACAGGAATTTCGATAATTCCCGCTTTGAATTCACGAACCTTGCTACTCAATTTGAATCTCTGCTCGTATAATTTGAAGAAAATAGGAAAATAGGATGGAAATATTGCAAAATAGCGAGATCAATAAGTTTATCAAAGGCCTCGGAACAACCAGATTCTCTTACCATTTTACAGAAGAATTCATCGAATTTACAGAGAAGGTATTGAAAAAAAACTACCTGCTTTTCTATTGCAAAACCTCTGATGCGATAATGCCGGTTAGCTGCTATACCGTTAAAACATTCCGGCTTTTGCAGATTATCTTCCCTCCGGTAACCTTGTCGGGCGAAAGATTAAGTTCAAGTGACGAAAAAATATTCCTCAACGATTTTATAACGCTTGTCAAAAAGGAAAAAGCAGGCATACGGGTGATACAATCGTTCAGCTACTGCGTTTTTAATGCCGTTCCCGATGATTCAGCATTTTGTCCGTTCGGCACTTATGTCATTAACCTTGAAAACTCTACGGAAGATGAAATATTTTCCCGGATGCATCCCAAGCACCGCAATGTAATAAGGAATGCGGCAAAAGAAGGCGTGGAAATTAAATGGGGTATCGAAACTCTGAAAGATTTTTATGCATTATATCGCTCAACTATGGAGCGGGCATCCATGTATTGTGAACCCATTGAATATTTTCAGGCAATGACAACGTACCTGAAAAATATGATTTTATGCGGTACTGTGTACTGGCAAGGTAAGTCACAGGGGGCTGTGCTCATTCCTTACACTGACTATGGAGCTTTTTATTTATATGGCGCCTCGGCCGCTAAAGTAGAAATTACCGGAAGTATGAACCTGTTACATTGGGAGGCTATCAGGCTGCTGAAAACAAAGGGAGTGAAGCGCTACGATTTTGCCGGAACAAGGTTAAGCAATGTATCGGGCACCAAACTGGAGGGGATACAAAAATTCAAAATGAGGTTTGGCGGCACACTCACCGAGGGCTCTTTGTGGAAAATGGATTTGGAGCCTATGGCATGCCGTATATTCGATACCTTGCTTCGTATTAACCGCATTATAAAAGGAGGGGAAAAGTATGAAGATATTATAGACGAGGAACGAAGGAAAATAACCCTGCCCGTAATTCACACACCATGAAAAAGAAAATCCTTATCGTAGTAGGCACAAGGCCCAATTTCATTAAGGTAACTCAATTCCCTTCAGTGGTAAGGGAGTATGCTCACCTTGAATGCAAAATAGTTCACACTGGGCAGCACTCCGATCCAGCCATGTCCACTGCTTTTTTCGAGCAGTTCAATATGCAGCCTGATATGTTCCTGAATATAAAACAGGGCAGCCCTGTGGCTCAAATGGCTGAAATAATGACTGAACTTGAAAAAACGGTCCTGCAGTATAAGCCGGATATCATGATCGTTCCGGGCGATGTGAACACTACCCTGGCTGCAGCCCTCACCGCCAACAAGATGGGAGTGAGGCTCGCCCACCTTGAAGCCGGATTGCGCAGTTTCGACTATTCCATGCCCGAAGAATTCAACCGTAAGCTCACCGATGACCTGTCGGATATCTTTTTTGTTACCGAGCAGAGCGGCTATGACAACCTGGTGAACGAACAGCACCAGAAGCATAAGATTCACTTTGTGGGCAACACCATGATTGACACCCTTGTGGCCTTTTCGAAAAGGATAGATGAAACGCCTGTGCTGAACGAACACCGGCTTGAAACTAAAAAATATGTGCTTATGACCATGCACCGCCCGGCAACAGTCGACTCAAAGGAAGGCTTGTCGAAATTAGCCGGTATAATTGAAGCTATTACCGGCAAACTTAAGCTTGTTTTTCCGGTGCACCCGCGTACAGTCAAAAATATGGAGGCACATGGCTTTCTAAGTATTTTTAAGAAAAACCGGAACCTATTGCTTACAGGCCCGCTTGATTACTTTGCCTTCCAAAAACTTGTAAAAGAATGCCTGCTCGTGGTTACCGACAGCGGTGGCATACAGGAGGAGTCAACCTACCTGCAGGTGCCTTGCCTTACGTTGCGCTCCAACACCGAGCGCCCGTCAACGGTTGAACTTGGCACCAATGAACTTATACCATTCCAAAGAGAGGTGATTGAAGAGCGGATAGAACAGGTACAACAAAATACTTATAAAAAAGGGGCAATACCTCCCTTGTGGGATGGTAAAGCCACGGGGCGAATTGTAAAAATATTGTCCGATTTTTTGGCATAACCTTGCAACGGTCAAGCGCAGATAAGGGGCGCCGCAACATTAAGCCACCAATGCAGTATGAAAAAAATAAGCCTGCAAAGTACCCACATCTAAGATAATTCGATAGATACTACCCATCCCTCAAACCTTATATTTTGTAATTTTGAATGTCAATTAATAATTCCGGATGCACCTTCCAAAACTATATTGAATGAAACGCATTGTTCTGATAGCAATTACAGTTATAGCGGCCCATATAAGCCACGCGCAGGTCTTCAACGGTGGCCTGATACTCGGAGGCATGGTTACCAGCGTGAATGGCGCCGGAGTTACCTCGGGCAACTCCTTTCAGCATCTGGGCCTTTCCTTCGGGGGCTTGCTTGACGTTAAGCTGAACGACCGGAACACCCTGGAAATGGAGCTTACCTATGACCTGAAAGGGAGCAAGGTAAACCCCATATTGGATTCCGCACAGCAGATTATTGACACAGGCTATTATACATTAAGGCTGAACTACGTTGATATTACGGTACTTTACAGGCACAAGATACACTTCAACCTTAGCGGCAAGCCTACGGACAAGTTTGAGATTGAGGCAGGAGCCAATCTGGGAATTCTGGCCGCTTACTATTATGAGGCATTCGGAATTGTATATGCAAGCAGCGCCGAACATTATGTAAGCACCGCCTACAACGTTCAGTATGCACCGATTAATTTTGGCTTATCTGTAGGTTTCCGGTACGATGTGTCCGATAATTTTGCCATTGACTTCCGCTATCTGAATTCCATAAACTCCGTATTCGAAAACTCACCGTCGGTAAACAGGTTCTATCCTTATTATGGTTCGTGGCAGGCAGGGCACAACCTCGCTTTTCAGCTAAACTTTATTTACACTTTTGCCAAGAAAAAGGCAACCGAAGGCGGATCCTCAAGCCAGCCTGCGGGACAGGACAATTAGCGGACACGAAGATTAAAACGTAACCTTTACTGTTATCTTTTTGCCGTTACGCATCAGCACCACATCGGTAGTCTCATCCTTTTTGAAAGCCGACAACGCCTTCATATAATCCATCATTGATTTGATCTTCAGGTCGCCCATCTGAATCACTATATCCCCTTGCTTAATACCGGCCTTAGATGCTGGCTTGCCATCGGTAACACCGTCTATTTTCATCCCTTCGCCATCGAAGGAATAGTCGGGCATCACCCCCATAGTCACTTTATACTTTGCAGCCTTCCGGCCAATCTCGGTGTTTCTTGTGGGCGTAAATACCAGTTTTGGTTCTGCATTAATGGCGGCCACTACCCTAATAATATAGTCAAGCACCTGCTTTTCGCCGGGATAATTGATTTTGGCGGCAACATCAGAGGGTTTGTGGTAGTCGGAATGTTCGCCGGTGAAGAAGAACAGCACAGGAATATTTTTCAGATAAAAAGACGTCTGGTCGGAGGGCCCAATTCCGGCCGAATCCTTTTTTATCGAAAAGGCCGATGGTACCGAATCTATGAGCCTGACCAGTCCGGGGGCGGTTCCCACACCGTAAACGATAAGCCTTTTGGTTGAATCATTTAGCCTTCCTATCATGTCCATGTTTATCATCAGGTCCACCTTCGACAGGTCGATGGTAGGCTTCTCGCAATACTTTTTTGATCCGAACAGGCCCAGCTCCTCACCCGAAAAGCAGGTGAAAAGAAAGTTATAGTTTCCCTTTTTATTTTGAGAACTGTAATACCTGGCCAATTCCAGCACTCCTGCCACTCCCGAAGCGTTATCGTCGGCTCCCGGATGAATTTTCCCTTTGGGATTCGGGTCAAGCGAGTTGCCATCATAGCCCAGTCCCAGATGGTCGAGGTGCGCTCCTATCACAATGGTATATTGGGCTCCGTTGTCTAAATAACCTATCACATCGGTGCCGTTGCGCTCCGTGGCATGATCGGGTACGGTGTCGGTTTTGTCGGGATTATACCGGCACTTAAAATGAAAGTAATATGAACCGGCGCTGTCGCCTTTAGGCACCAGTTTATATTCTTTAAACAGGTTGGCAATATATTCCGCAGCCAGCCTTTCGCCCGGGGATGATGTTGCCCTGCCCTGCAATTTATCGGAGGCAAGGTATCCTATGGTTTGTCTGATGTTTTTTTCGCTTATCTCCTGGCTTTGCGCGTTAATGCCGCAGGCAAGCAGGGCAATAAAAACTAAAGTCGCTTTTTTCATTTTGTTATGGATAATTTAAAGAATATGTTATTGAAAAGACCCGCAAATATAGAAGAATTGGGTAAATGCAGAGTCCTGTTCACCGGTACGGCCAGCCTTCAAAAAAATTACGCCGGTAATGACAAAGCGGCATAAGTTTATTTATTTCCATTTTCAGACACAGTGTCTTGCCTTGGCATTATGTCCTTTGTATCAACCTGTACAGCATTTTATCTTTTTTTATTATGTTTACCGTTCCAACCAATTAAGTTTTTACAAACATGAATGCAGAAAACAAAGAGAAAAAACCTTTCAGGTGGGCGGTACTGATGGCATTTTTCGGCGTTGCCGCCATGACTCAAATGCTTTGGCTCAATTTCGCCCCGCTTGAATCATTTGTCGAGAGCAAATACGCAATCAGCAAGGACAGTTTCGGCTTCCTTATGCTATCGTTTCCTCTTGTTTATGTCCTGCTCTCCATGCATTCGGGCACGCTCATAGATAAAAAAGGCTACCGTTACGTTATTATCCTCGGCAGCATCATTTCAGCCCTGTTTGCCTGCCTGCGCTGTTTCGACCACAGTTTTACCATGCTTGAAATAGGCCAGTACGGCATAGCTGTAGGCCAGCCTTACGTCATCAACGGCATTTCCAAACTTGTGGCCGACTGGTTCGACAGGGAAGAAACAGCCATGGCTACAGGCATAGGCACGGCAGGACTGCTTATAGGCATGGCACTGGGCATGGGCTTGTCGCCAGCCCTGAACGACAGTATGGGTTTTCACAACATGCTGGTGGTTTTTGCCGGATTGTCGGTGGCCTTTACGCTCATTTTCGTATGGCTTGGCAGGGAAAACAACAAAATAACGCAGGAAAGTGCGGCAACAAGCGCAATGAGTGAAATAAAATCTTTGATTAAGAGCAGGAACCTGAACATTCTTTTTATCATCTCCTTCCTTGCCATTGGCGTATTCAACGGGCTTATGAGCTGGACGGAGCCTTTGCTTAAACCCAACGGACTGAATGAGGAACAGATCGGATTGGTAGGGGCGTTTCTTATCCTCGGGGGTATCGTGGGTTCGGTACTTATTCCTACCATATCCGATAAGGTAAAGGCACGCAAGCCATTTCTTGCCGTATGCTGCCTTATTGCGCTGGCGATTATTTACCCGCTGTGTACCATAAAATCAATAAACATGGTATATGTAATGGGCTGCCTGCTCGGCTTTTTCTTCCTGCCGGGATATGCCCTTATGCTTTCCATGTGCGAAGAAACGGCCGGTTTTCAGAAAGCAGGTGCGGCCACGGGTATCCTTATGCTTATGGGCAATGCGGGAGGTGTGGTGCTGATTATCCTTATGCCTGTAGTGGATGCGGGGCATACCTTCTGGACCAACTCCATTTATATGATGCTTGCACTGATGGCGGTTACTTTGGCCCTTGTAATCGGTCCTTTAAAAGATACATTCCTAAAAGAAAAGGCAACTGTGTAAGTTATGCAGCAGAGCTTATATTTTCTGCATATATGTTATTTTTAACTATTGCAGCAATGCTTGTTGGTGCGTGGAATGTAATTAATGGTATTCTGCACGACATTTTCGTATTGAGAAGCGAATTTGGAAAAGAATTTAATCGCGAACTGCTCCGCCTATTAATGGATGGTCATATTTTAATTACCTGCGGTGTAATACAAATTGCATGTTTTACAGGTATCCGCGAAAATTCGCATTGGGCATATATGATTACCGGAATTACCTGCTTGAGCTTGCTCGTTTATTGTGCTATGATTTGGAAATTTCTTAAATCCTTTGCAACTCTCATTCTCAACGCTGTACTATTAATAACGCTGGCAGTTGTATTTTTTAACTGAATATAAAACAAAGAAAGCAGACATATACTATCCTCAAAAGTCCAAACCGAGAGATATATACCATACCGGCGGCACCCTGAAATTGCCGTTATTGATACCCCAGGCCTCATCTACCCTTACAAAATAACCAAGCACCCGCGTTCGTACGCCCCAGCCCAGTCCTTCTACAAATGGATCCTGCTTTTGCGACAGTATTACTGTTATAGGATTACCCGGTGCGCCGACTATGGTTTGATTTATAGAATTTTCGTTTGAGTACGGCGTTAAGCCGGTCCATGCCGTACCTATATCGGTAAACGCAAGCACCTGAAAGCTGTTGAGCAAATCTGACTTGATGGGCCTGTTGACCAGATAATGAAATATGGGCCAGCGCAGTTCGCTGTTGTACAGCACAAAATTATTTCCGTTCCTGATGTTCTGGCTGAACCCGCGCATAGGAGTGGCAAGGGTTTGATACACGTACCTTTGGTTGGGATCAACGTTGATGGAGTTGTCGAAATTGGGAATAAACCAGTTGTCTACCCCTCCCAGAAAATAAATCAGTTGCTCCTGCCCCTGCGTGGTGCTGCCCGAGAAGCGGTTGGCCCAGATCAGGTCGCGGCTTATTTTCTGGTAGTACCGCGCATCGAATCCAAAAACATATAGATTGCTGTTCGCAAAGCCGCCCGGGTTCCGGTAATATTGCATAAAAACTTTCGCCCGCAACCCATACTGAATGTTTATTTCCACGGGCAGGGTGGCATCGTACACAAAAGCAAGTTCGCTGTTCGGGGTTAAGGCATAACCAATAGGGGTTTCGAGGCTTGGTATGTCCTGGGCAAGGGTTATGCTTTTATCCTCGCGCAGGCCTGCGCTTGCCTCTATCCTTGCCACTTCGCTGAAAGGCCAGCGCACAATACCGGTGCCGTCGTATGTATATACCTTGTCGGTGTAGCCGTTGTCCAGAGCATAGGTATTGGCTGCACGGTGCAGTATCAGTTGCTTATCGAGCCGGTGCGAGTAGTCGGAAAAACTCATGTAATATTCGTTGTTGCTGAAGTCGGTTGACAGCCTCGCGCCTCCGTCTATGCGGTAGTCTTCGAACAGGTCCGATAAGCCGGCCTGCAGGAACACCCCTACCCCGGGGTTTTCAAAAATGGGGCCGGCGCCTCCGTTGTATAGCTGGTAATACTGATTTAAAAAGCTGTTGTCGAGCTGGGCAGTTATAAAGTCGGGCGAAAAGCTCACGTAGTAGTTCTGCTTGTCGAGCACTTTTTTGCGGGCTGCTGAATCGGCATGCTTCACGGGCGTGGTATCCTGCCTTGGAGCAGGCTGCGCTGCCACAGCCGGTACAGGCGCAATGGCGGGCTGGCGGAATACCGGCGAGGGTTCAAATGTGTAGTCGTTGATGTTTACCCTTACGGCGCCGGGATTTACATGACTCGTATCTTTAGGTTTTGGGCGCGCCGTATCCGGCGGAAGAACCAGCTTTATTACTGGGGGCGGAGCCTGCTGAATGGACTTAATAATCAGCAGGCTATCCTTTTTCATAATCCGTTCTACTGAATCGTAGCGGCGTTTTTTCCTTTGTTCGGCATTGCACTGGCTCATAAAGTAACTGTACCTGGGCTGTTCGGGCAGGTAGGCGGTGGGTTCCGCCGCCAATGTGTCCATATACATCCGGTACTTGCCTTTGTATAGGATTATTTCGGCATAATTTTTCAAAGATGGGGATATGTTCTGTTCCAGTATGCTGCGGGTATAAGCCGTAACCGGGTATGAGTGGACGATGTAACGGTAGTGCGCCGATGTATCTATAAAGCTGATGGCGCTGTCGGTATATGCCAGGTAACGGTTGGTTATGCCCGAGGCATTGCTCAAATAGCTGATATAGTTGCCTCCGAAAGGCGCAGGATCGGATTCATCTACGCCGGGTGCATCGGTTATGCGGCGGAGGATACGGGAATGGGCTTCGTAGTTGTAAATATAAATGTCGTTGTTCATCTGCATATTCTTATAGTCGCCGCCGCTGCGGAGGGTGTCGTCGGGGCGGTTTGAGCTGAACACAATTTTAGTGGAGTGTTCAATAAAGCGGGGATTCAGGTCGTCGTACACATCGTTTGTAATTTTTTCGAAGGCGTTAGATGCAGCCGTAAATACAAAAATATCGGATTGCCCGTTCTGCACCGCCGACATTACGAATTTGGTTCCGTCGTCGGAATAGGCATAATCAAGTATCTTCTGGAAGTCTACTATCCTTCTCGACTGAAGTTTATGGTCGGCAAGCGTGTAGGTGTACAGATCAATATAGCCCTGCTTTTCCATGATAAGTGAAAACAGTTCTCCGCTCGGATGCCAGGCTATAAGAGGATAGGAGATATCGGTTACCCTGTCTATCTTTTCCCCCTGCTTTATTATTTTTCTGCGCTTTTTGGTTTGCATATCGTAGAGCCACACCTTGGCTTTTCCGAGCTGATTGGTGCAATACACCACATACCTGCCGTCGGGGCTTGGCTTCAGATTATAATATATACAGGGAGTTTTGGGCTTTTTAATGATAGCCTTTTTGTCCGGCAAATTGTCTTCAGGATAATCCTTTCGGTATTCGGTCAGGTAGTATGAATGCCAGTCACTCATCAGGGTTTTAAGGTTTGTTCCGAGCACAAAGTTAAAAGCCGTTTCAATGCTGTGGGTGCTGTGGGTTAGGTACAATATATTAGGAATAACCGATTCGCCGTATGTTTGCACTATGTAGTTCCACAGGGAGATACCCGCATTGGTGGCGTCGGTTCCGGCAAGATGGCTTATATTCTTGTATCGCCCCATCAGCATTTTATCGCGGAGTATGTTGTCCAGCCTCGTATTCCAGCCATAGGCCATATAGTTTTCAAATCCCTGTTCGAACCATGCCGGTATGTTCAGGGTTGCCGAACTCCTTATAATGTTGCCCACGCTGCCACCATACATCATTTCACGGAACAGTACGCGTGCTACGCCCAGCCGTATCTGCTCGTCAAGTTTTCTGTGGTCTCCTTCAAAATACACAACCACCTTACGCCCCACCATGGGTATTACCCCGCCGGTGTTGTATTGTTCACTTGCGGTAAGCCCTATATTGCTTTGCTTGTACTCCGATTCCTTATCATATACTATCACCTGAAATTCTCCGTCAGGTGTATAGTCCATAAAGTTAGATACGTCGTTGAGGATATTTTTTGTACGCTCGCCAGCATATTTTGCCAGTTTCTCCTCGCCTGTATAAAAGTACACCTTATAGGCGCCATAGTTGTAGTACACCCAGTCGAAGTGGTCGTACTGCACCCTGTTTTTGCCAAACTGCATATACGATCCCGAATAAAACTGGGAATGAGCCGTGAACCCATCGAGCAGAAAGATGGAATAGAAAAGCAGAATGAAAAGGCGCAGGCGCGATGCCATGAAATTAATTTGAACGGCTAATTTACTAATTTTGCGCCATTGGCAGGCTTTCAGGGTTTGGCAGGGCTGCCAACCTGTTTTTCAGGCCATACATAAGTACCGATGCATCATCCATATATTAACTAAGAATATGCTCCAGCAGAAGAGTTTTACATTTAATCCCTTTGCCGAAAATACATATATATTATACGATGGCCAGGGTCAGGCGGCTATAATTGACCCCGGGTGCTGCAACAGACAGGAGGAGGCTAAGCTGCATGATTTTATTACGGAAAAGAACTTAAAACCCGTGCGCCTGCTTCTTACACATGGCCATTTGGACCATATTCTGGGAAACGATTTTGTATTCCGTAAATACGGACTTGCACCCTATATGAACTCCGGCGATTTGCACCTGCTCCACTCGCTTGTTGCCACATGCGAAATATACGGACTGCATGGTGTTGCGCCTTCACCCGAGCCGGCAGGGTGGCTTAACGAAGGCGACACAGTAACTTTTGGAGAAATAAAACTGGAGGTGATCTTTGCTCCCGGACATTCACCCGGAAGCTTATGCTTTTATTCCGCCGAAGATAAAAAGCTGTGGTGCGGCGATGTATTGTTTAACCAAAGCATAGGCAGAACGGATCTGCCCGGTGGCGATTCCGGCACCCTGTTCCGCAGTATCAGGTCCGGCCTGTTTACGCTGCCCGACGATGTTACGGTGTATTCGGGTCATGGAATGCCTACCACCATAGGTTTCGAAAAGGAGAACAACCCCTTTGTAGGCGCACTCGCAGGTAATTAGGCGGCAGTGAATCTTTGCGCTTCGTACTTTGCCGTTTCAGGATAGTCAGATATTATTCCGTCGGCGCCCAGCCGGAGCTGATGTTCAATATCAGCCTTCTCATTTACAGTCCAGGCCAGCGCTTTCATGCCGGCAGCATGAATACAGTCAATCCATTTTTCCGTAAGATATTTATAATTCACCCCGCAGGTATCGGGCACAAAGCCGAGTGTTTTTAAACGACGATTAATAATCCGAGGGCTATATACCAGCATTCCGGTTCCGAAGGCAGGATACGACCGTCGTATGATTTTTAAGGGCCTCATATCGAAAGACTGTATGATGATGCGGTTTTGTATGCCGAAGGGCATCAGCTCCTGCATTACAAGCTGCATAAATTCGGCAGGCGGCGGGTGCAGCAGCTTGTCGCTTATCTTTTTGCTCTTTATTTCAATGAGGTAAACAAGGGGTTTAAGCCTGTTCGCCAATATATAATCTTCCGTATCCTGAATCACATTGCCGAGCAGAGGTTTGCAGGAGTGCATTTTCCGCTGCCGCGGAAAGGCGCGGTTGCCTTTAATCCCGCAGTCGTAAAGCCGGATGGTTTCATAATTCATCCGGTATAAATTTTTCCTGCGTAAAAAACTTATCCTTGATTTATCGGGTTTAATGCAAATTGCCGGGTTCATCCAAGGTTCGTGGCTTACTACCACCTTTTTATCGGCGGTAATACATACATCCATTTCTATCCCACAAATGCCCAACGAGGCTGCATAAAGAAAGCCCTCTGTGGTATTTTCAGGATATTCTCCGCGAGCGCCTCTATGTCCGATTATCATTGCCATTGTCAACCGTGAACTTTGCGGAATCTTCCTCCGCAGTTATAACTTATGTAGCAATACAGTCTCGAGTGTCTGCACCACTTCTGCCCGTTCATTTGTAAACTCATATGTCCAAACCACAACAGCCTGCTTTTTTTCTTTATTAATCTTTATAAAAGTGGGGGTAGCTGTTCCTTTTACAGGTTGCCCGGCATATACAGGCAGCAGGAATTTCCAGTTGTTTACTTCAAGTCCGCAAATCACCGTATGTCCGAAAACAGGTATCCATCCCGTTTTGTGCAGGGTCATGAATACCTGCGGGCCGCTCGCCACCAGGCCTTTAAAAATACTTTCCTTTGCGGCTTTTTTGTTCAGGTGAAACTCCAGCGGGTCGTTCGCCTTTGCAAATTCCATAATGTCGTCTTCGGATAATATAAGGGAGCCTATGCCTATGGGCTTGTTCAGTTCAAGAAGCTCAAGCAGATTTTTGCGGCTTTTCTTTTTTTGCATGTCAGCGCAGTGTTCCTTCTTCTCTTTTTCCGGTTGCAAATTTATAAAGAATAGCGGCGAGGAGAGCAAAAAATCCGAGGGCTATCAGATCGCCCCATGCGCCCATGCCGTCGCCAAAGCCCGTATTTAGCATATCGGCAAGGGTGATGCTTTTGCCGTCTGCGCCGGTGCCTGTTTTTATACCAATGAGTATGGCTATGATGATACCTGTGATGGCTCCGCCTGCTATCAGCCCCGAACTGAACAAAGCCCCCGGCCCGATATCGGATTCGGCTTCTTTTGCTTTGTTCTTTCTGTCCACGAGCCACTTTACCACGCCACCGGCAAATATGGGCGTGGTGCTCGACAGCGGCAGGTATGCCCCCACTGCAAAGGCAAGCGAACTGATGCCGCAGAGTTCCATAACTGCTGATATTCCCATGCCTGTAAGCACAAGGCCCCAAGGCAGGTTATGGCTTAACAAGCCCTTAATGACAGTGGACATGAGTATTGCCTGCGGTGCGCCCAGGGGATGAGGATGATCTGCGGTAGGCACTCCTATTCCGATTGAATTATTGAGCAGCGTAAGGGTAAAGCCTATCGCCACAGTAGAAGCAAGCACACCGATGATAAGTCCCAGCTGCTGCTTTACCGGAGTGGCGCCCAGAATATAGCCCGTTTTCAGATCCTGTGAGGTGGCGCCGGCATTTGCCGAGGCAATGCAGACGATGGAACCTACCACCAGGGCTATAGGCTGGTAAACATCTCCTGTCCATCCTATGCCCACGAAAATAAGCGAGGTAGCCATAAGTGTGGCAATGGTCATGCCGGAAATGGGATTGGATGAGGAACCTATCAGCCCTACTATACGCGAAGATACGGTAACGAAAAAAAAGCCGAAGATCACTATCATTATCGACGAAAGTATATTGGTAGGCATCAAGTTTTTGGGTATCAGTGCCATTAGGACAATTAGCGCCACGCTCCCGACCAGCACATATACCAGGGGTATGTCTCTTTCTGTGCGCATCCTGGTTACGGTTTGCGATTTGCTCCTGCTCTCCTTCAGATCCTTGAATGAATCGCTGAACGCATTGACTATGGTCGGCAGCGTTTTGATGAGCGTGAACAACCCACCGAATGTTACTGCGCCTGCCCCTATGTACCTTATATAACGCCCCCAAATATCATCGGCGCTCATTTGTGAAATAAGCTGTGTTGTTTCCGGCGGAAATGCAGAAGTAAGTCCGCTGCCGAGCAATGTAATAAGCGGTATGAGCACAAACCAGGAAAGAACGCCGCCGGCAACCATGATACCTGCAATGCGGGGCCCTATGATATAGCCTACCCCAAGCAGTTCGGGTGTTATTTCGCCGCTAATCGTGGCATTGGGCAGGGCGGAATTGCGGCCGAAAACATAAGCAGGTATTGATTTCCACAGACCGAAAACAGACATGAGCACCTTGTAAAGAAAAGCGAGGCTAACCCCGTAATATACTTTTTGTGCCAGCTTGCCGCCTTTTTCGCCGGCTATAAGCACATCGGCACAGGCGGTGCCTTCCGGGTAAGGCAGCCTGCCATGTTCCTTAACTATCAGCGAGCGCCTCAAGGGTATCATAAACAGCACGCCGAGGGTACCCCCTGCAAGCGCCAGGACAAAGATCTGGAAATAGTGAAAGTAATCCTTACCGCCTGCCAGAAAGAGCAGTGCATGTTCTTTTTACAATGATCCGGCGACCACACTCTCACCGGCAGAGCCTATGGTTTGCACAATATTGCTTTCGAGGATACTCGCATTGCCCAGCCTCTTGAATACTGAAATGGCGAGTACAGCTATCGGAATGGAGGCACTTACCGTAAGCCCTACCTTTAAACCCAGATATACTGACGCCGCTCCGAAAATAACCCCGAATATCGCTCCCATGATAATGGCCCTCAAAGTGAATTCCGGCATTAGTTCGCTTGCCGGAACAAAAGGTTTGAAGGGTTCTTTTTCTTCTGCCATAATTTTGTTGGATAATTGCTAATTTATTGCAAATCTAAAAATATCCGGCTATTGAGGTACAATTCGGTAAACAGGCGCAGGCCTTTAATCAGCAGAAAAAAAATTACAATCCCGTGTACCAGTCCACGAAGCTTGCTATCCCTTCATTAAGGGGTACGCGCGGGTGGTAATCTATCAGCTTTTGCGCCTTGCTTATATCCGCATAAGTAATGTCCACGTCTCCGGGCTGCATCGGGTCGAATATAAGCTGGGGCTTTTTGTCGAGGGCTTCCGCAATGGCATTTACCATATCAATAAGCTTAACGGGGCTATGGTTGCCTATGTTCAGCGTATCAAAAAGAATGCCCTGCGCATTCATATAATTGAAGGCATTGAAAATTCCGTTACATATATCGCTGATAAAGGTGTAATCGCGGGCTGTTTGACCGTTGCCGAAAAGGTGTATGGCTTTGCCGCCCAGCATGTGTTCGGTAAATTTGCGGATGGCGAGGTCGGGGCGCTGCCGCGGGCCGTAAACCGTAAAAAAGCGAAGATTAAGTATGCTAATTGCGTATAACTTGTGATAGGTATGGTTGAGCAACTCGCAGGATTTTTTGGTGAAGGCATAGGGCGAAATTGGGTCATCGGTAACATCGGACTCCGAGAAAGGCACTTTTTTGTTGTTGCCGTAAACACTGCTTGACGAACCGAATATCATCTTCCCTACTCCGTTTTTCCTCATATAATCCAACATGTTCAGGGTGCCGTTTATGTTTGTGTCCACATAATCAAAAGGGGCGTCGATGGATGGGCGCACTCCCGCTTTTGCGGCAAGGTGGATGACGAATTCAATACCGCCGGGTAACGCCGAAGCGAATCCGCGATCGCTTATATCCAGATCATAAAAGCTGAAATTTTTGTATTCCTTTGCATGGTTCAGGTTTTGCAGCTTCTGTTCTTTGGAATAGAAGGGGTCGAAGTTGTCTATACCAATTATGGTAAAGCCTTTTTTAAGGAAAAGTTCCGTTACATGACTTCCGATGAAGCCTGCACAGCCTGTAATCAGTATTTTCATCTTTGACTGCTTATGGATTGGGTATGCTGCCCTTCGGTTATCATCTCAAGACCCTTTTAAATAATTTTCGCACCACATTTCAAAAATCATCAGGTTCCAAAGCAGCTTACGGTGGTTTCGTTTCCCCGAAAGATGTTCTTTTTTTAAATTTTCAATGTAAAAATAGTTAAATAAGCCCTGCTTCTTTATTTTATCTTCTGACAGGTATTGCTCCATGGTACCTTTCAGTTCGTTACGCAGCCAAAGCGAAACCGGTATGCCGAATCCCTTTTTGGCACGTTCCGTTACCTGTGCGGGAAGTTTGTCGCGCATCAGTTTTTTCAGCAGGTATTTAACAGTAAAGCCCCGTATCTTGTAACTGGCGGGCAGCGAATTGATAAACTCCACCACCGTACGGTCAAGGAACGGTGCCCTTATTTCCAATGAATTGTACATGCCCGAGCGGTCTACCTTTACCAGTATGTCGTCCTGCAAATAGGTTCGGAAGTACACATACAGTATCTTTTCGAAACTGCCTGCGTCTCCTGCTTCTTTCAAATATTCGGCTATGCGCTGTAGACCGTTGTCATTGGTGATCCGGGCAAGCGCCCCGGAGGTGAACAGCTGCTGCTTCATGGCTGGGGTAAAGCTTCCGAGCCAAAGGGTGTGAACATCGTTTTTGTCCGATTCAAAGCCTTTGAGAAACTGCCTTACCTTGAAATCGAAACTTATATTTTTATCGCTTGCCGGAAGCATGTTCCCGCAGTGGCCGAGCAGACGCATCAGGGGCTTGGGAACCGCGCTGAAGAGGTTGAGGAACCTGTTCGAAATAAAGGTGGGGTAGCCTGCCAGCAGTTCGTCGCTGCCGTCGCCGCCTAGGGCAACCGTAACATGGGTGCGGGTTATCTTGGAAAGGAAATAGGTAGGTATAATGGATGGATCGGCAAAAGGCTCGTCGAGTTTCGGAATTATTTCTGGTATGAGTTCGAGGGAATGCTGCGCCGACAGGATTTCCTGATGGTGCTCCGTGCCTATATGGCTGGCGACAAGGCGCGCAATATCGCTTTCGTCGTAGCTCTTTTCGCTGAAACCTATTGAAAATGTTTTTACCGGTGAGGCCGAGTTTTTCTGCGCATACCATGCAACTGCGCTGCTGTCTATGCCTCCGCTTAAAAATACACCGAGCGGAACATCGCTCATCAGGCGGCGCCTTACTGCGGCATCGAGCAGCCCACCCAGCTTTTCGGCGGCGGTGTCGGGCGACAGTCCGTCAACTGAATGCGGCCGCCCATAGTTCAGCTTCCAGTACGGTTTATACTCCATTATCTTTCCATCCCTGAATATTAAATAATGCGAGGCCTCGAGTTTGTAAATGTTTTTGAAGATGGTGGACGGGGTTGGAACGTAATCGTATGTGAGATATTCATTCAGTGCGTCCGGATTCAATTCCTTCGAAACGGAAGGATGGGCGATGACCGCTTTCAGTTCTGAAGCAAAAACGAGGGTGCCGCCGGCAAGGGAATAGTATAGTGGCTTTTTACCGGCAGGATCTTTTGCCAGCAAAAGGCTTTTGCTCCTGAAATCGTATATGCCGAAAGCAAACATGCCGCTAAGCATGCTGAACATGGCTGTGCCATACTCCAGATAGAGGCAGAGCAGCACTTCGGTATCGCAGGAGGTGCGGAAATTGTATTTGCCTGTTTTCAGCAGGCCCTGTTTCAGTTCGTGGTAGTTATATATTTCACCATTGAATACTATTGCCGCCGAGCCGTCGCCTGAAAAGAAAGGTTGGTTGGCTTCCAGGCTAAGGTCAATGATTTTGAGCCTTGCATGTGCCAATCCGGCATCTCCCCTATGGCTCACACCCTGATAATCGGGACCGCGGTAAGCTATGGTACCAATCATGCGCCGCAAATCGCTTTCGTCTCCCTTACCTGAAAATCCTGCTATTCCGCACATATCATAATATTGGGATGCGGCCGGGCCTAAGCACCCGCATGTTTTGTGTAATATCTATTCGAACCTTGCTCTTTTTCATTGAAGACCGGATACCTTAATTGCAACATTGTTCAGAAATCCATATCCGAAGCTTCGCCTGCTATTTCCCTTCCTTTAATAATGATGGCTTTCCACTCGCGCACTTGTGCCGCCAGCGCCGGATTTTCCTCTTTCTGGTACGAAATTCCGAGGTTTTGCTTATGCAGGTATTCATCATATACAAGAGGCAGCAGTTTTACAATTTGCTTATTCCTATATTCTTCCCAGGCATCAATGAGTGACTCGCGCCAGTCGCTTCCGGCACGTATGGAAACAGGCTCGTCCACCTCGCGCAACTCGTCGAAGGCTTCCTGTGCCAGTTCATCGGCCGCATCCATAGGTTTGTTGCTTTTATCATGATAAAAATGGTAGTACTTCAGGATGAGTTTATCTTCGAACAAACTTATGAACTCCTCCACCTGCTTTGGTTCCCATGCCGAAAGATAGTCGTCGCGCTTCAAGGGGTTAGATCCGGATGCCTCTTTTTCGCCGGCCGTCTTGTTCCTGTTTTCATTATAGAGCCTGATGTACTTCTCTTCTTTTTCGCCGCGCAGGTCCGGCAACAACATCAGCGAACCGGTGCCCATCCTGTTGTCGAAATAAGCGTACCAAAGTGGGAGCACTAAATCATTTCTGTTGTCGGAAAGTTTTGCCTCCTTTACGAACTTGCCGTAATCCTGCCACTCGAACATCCCATCGTTTTCCCAGGGGTCTATTTCGTTTTCCCCGCTTAGCATAAAATCCATAAATAGTTCAAACTCCCACTGGGTAATGGGCGGCAGAAAGGAACAGCGTTTAATATGGTATTCCCAGTACCTGAAATCGGCGGTGGAGCTTATGCCGCGCAGCTTTATCTTCTCTGCCCTCCACTGGCATTGCAGATTGAAAAGTTTTTTTTGTTGTATCTGCCACAGGCAGTTTTCGGCCAGAAAGAGATTGCGAAGCTGCTGATCTTCTTTTTGCTGGTAAAAATTCCGCCCCCAGCTCATCCAGCTCACCTTTCTGCTTGCATAGTCCTTAATGAATTCTTCCACGTCGGCAGGGTTGTAGCGCGAAAAGAAGTTCTTATACAACGGGTTGTTGCGCAAATCGTATTCTATTTCCATTCTTTCCTCTGCTTCCTTTGCAGCTTCGTCCACTTTTTTCTGCAAGTGCGGCGGCAGGTTCATGCTTTTGTCCATAATCGGTTCAAGATGTTGAGTTGAATTTACTCTATTTATTCTAAGCGTGTTGAGGTTCGGGTTCGTTCAGTTTCTGCCCCTTATCTATGCTCTCCATATACTTATCGACATTCCTTAAAAAATATTTCAGTGTTTTTCTCTGGTCCGTTTCAATCATCACATCATACAGGTTCAGTAAGTGTTGGTTGTATTTACCGACCCTGCATCCGGCCATAGTAAAAGCAGTTACGTACAGCAGTGGTATTTCTTCCGATACATTCAAATCAAGAAGCAGGTCGTAAGCACCTCTTACAAAGTTATCAATTATATTTTTATCCGGTTTATAATACCAGTTAAGGTCCTTACGGGTGATATAGGTTTGGCCGGGCCACCAGTCAAGGCATTCGTCGGGTTTTTTGGCTGCTATATAACCAAGCACGCTTACCTTTTTGCCGAGTGCGGAAAGGTAGTCGAAATACTTTTTCACCAGTTCCGTGTTCTCCATGCTATCCGAATTAAAAACTATACCAACTTTTTTTGCCTGCGTTAGGCTGACCATGGCAGGGGTATGGCTTAGGCGCCCCAGTTCCTTTCCGAGATAATATTTTCCTATGCGGCAGCGTATGTTATTTAAAAATGGCATCTCTGATATACTGATTAAACATTTACAAGGAGGGTAAGCAGGAGCCCCGGCTTAATTATTTCAAAGGTAAGGTATTTTGTTTCCTGCTGCACTCAATTTTTTACTTTTGCCGTCAATGGATAATGAACTGCAATATAATATCGGGCTTACGTTGATTCCGTTTGTAGGCGACATTACCGCCAAGAACCTTATTGCCTACTGCGGCAGCAGTGAAGCGGTTTTTAAGGAAACGAAAGAAAACCTGCTGATGATACCGGGTATAGGCGAAATAACAGCCGATGCTATTACCAGACAACAAGTGTTGGACCGTGCACTTGAGGAAATTAAAATAATTGAAAAGGAAGGCATAAAGCCTATTTTTTACACCGACAAGGATTACCCCATCAGGTTGAAGCAGTGCGACGACGGACCTCTTATGATTTATTACAGAGGCAGCTCGCCGCTTTCAGCCGACCGCGTGATTGCCATAGTGGGAACGCGCCATGCCACTGCATACGGCAAAAGAATGACCGCCGAAATTGTTGAGGGATTAAAAGAAACCGGGGCGCTCATCGTCAGCGGACTTGCTTTCGGAATAGATATTTGTGCACACCGGAGCGCTTTGGATGCCGGGTTGAATACTATAGCGGTGGTTGCACACGGACAAGATATCATCTATCCTGCCGAACATACCAACGTGGCAAACAGGATGCTGCAAAGCGGCGGAATAGTAACCGAATTTTTGAGCAATACACCACCCAACCGCGAAAATTTCCCCAAGCGCAACCGCATCATAGCCGGCCTGTCGGATGCCACGCTTGTAATCGAATCGAAAGAAAAAGGCGGGGCCCTTATAACAGCCGATATCGCTTTTTCTTACAGCCGCGAAGTGATAGCGTGCCCGGGCAAAGCAGACGATATATACTCCCGCGGGTGCAACAACCTGATACAACGCAACAAGGCTGCCCTCGTACAATCTGCCGAAGACGTAATTAACCACTTGGGCTGGAAAGAAGAAAAAAACAAACACAACAGGCAAACCGAACTTTTTCAGAACCTGCCGCCGGAAGAGGCTGCTATAGTTGAAACGCTTAAAGCAAGCGGAGTGCCTATGTATATTGACGACCTGGCCTTGAAACTGAACATTACACCGGGCAACATTTCGGCACACCTCCTTTCGCTTGAATTTTCGGGAATACTGGTGTCGCACCCGGGAAAGATGTACAGCCTGTAGATTAGGAATTTGGTTCAATAGTGCCCGTCTTATCATTATATTTATATCTTTGCTTTGTCAAATTTGTTTTAACAACCTTTAAAGCATTAAAATCATGAAAAAGAATATGTTCCATTTCGTTCTTGCCCTGCTTACCTGTCAGCTGACAGTGGCGCGGGCGCAATTCAAAATTTTTACCGCGGCAGGAAACGGAACCGCATCCTACAGCGGTGACGGCAGTCAGGCTACGGCAGCCGAAATTGACCAGCCCAGAGGAGTGGCAGCCGACGCATCGGGCAACATTTATATTGCCGACCAGCAAAATAACAGGGTGCGCAAAATTACCCTCTCCACAGGCATTATAACCACCATTGCCGGAACCGGTGCAGCCGGGTTTTCGGGCGACAACGGCGCTGCCACTGCCGCCAAACTTTATTATCCTGCAGGAGTAGCCGTTGATAAGAACGGAGTAGTATATATTGCCGACTGCGGCAACAACCGCATCCGCGCAGTGGCAGGAGGCATGATAACCACCGTGGCGGGAAGCGCGACACGCGGATATGCAGGCGACGGAGGCCTTGCTACAGCAGCCAGCCTGAAAGGGCCCAGCGGTGTAGCAGTAGACGCCTCGCTGAACCTGTATATTGCCGATTCGGCAAACCATGTGATACGCGAAGTGGCTTCGTCATCGGGGAAAATATCCACAGTTGCAGGATCAAACATTGCCGGCGGATTCGGCGACGGCGGTCAGGCAACGGCAGCGCGGCTTAACTGCCCGTTCGGAGTAGCAGTGGACGCAAGCGGAAACCTGTATATAGCCGACCAGAACAATTATGAAATCAGGCTTGTGAATCAATCCACAGGCATCATCTCAACCATAGCCGGCGATACCATGAACGGAAACTTTGCCGGCGACGGCGGCCAGGCAACGGCGGCCGAACTGTGGTACCCTACAGGAGTTGCCCTTGACGCATCCGGAAACGTTTACATTGCCGACAACTGGAACAGCCGCGTACGCATGATAGCAAAAAGCAGCGGCATCATCAGCACCTTTGCCGGAAACGGGTCATCGGGTTATTCGGGCGACGGAGGCACCCCTACCGCCGCAGCTCTGGATCTGGTGGGAGCGGTTGCTGTGGCGCCCTCGGGCAATTTGTATATCGCGGGAATTAACGAATCGAGGATTAGGGTGGTGATGTCAACGGCAGGAATAGATGAAGCCTCTGCGGCAGGCAGTTACCTGAAAGTGTTCCCCAACCCGAGCAGCGGCATAGTTACGTTGTCTGCCCCGTGCATAATTGGCAAGGCCCTCATTCAGGTTTACAACACCCTCGGCGAACAGGTTTATAAACAGCAGGCAACGTTTAACTCCTCACTGTATTCAATTGACTTAAGCGGCAGGCAGCAGGGTATTTACATCATATCGGTGCAAACCGAAGCGGGTGACAACTATACAAGCAAAGTATTTATTGAATAACATAATTAGCCTTTCAACATTAACCGCCAGCATGCCGGAAACGGGCTGGCGGTTATTTATTTATTCAAACCCGTATTTATTCATCCTTTGAAGAGCGGCAAGGTTATAAAAGTAGCTTAACTTTGCACCCGATAAAATTATCAAACAAGAATCCCCCAAAAAAACATTTTGCAAACATGAAGACAATCGTAACAAAAAATGCACCTGAACCTATAGGACCATACAGCCAGGCCATAGCCGCCACGGGATTGGTATTTGTTTCCGGACAGGTAGGTAAAAACGCCGTGAGCGGTGAAATGATAAACGATACCATAAAAAATGAAACACTGCAGGTAATGAATAATGTAAAAGCG
>JABEUT010000246.1 GCA_013044305.1 Bacteroidia bacterium | reverse complement strand
GTTTATAATAACTTATAATGGTAGTTTGGTATTGCCCTTTGGGAAAATACGAAGAATAATCACATTCCCTCATTGTAACATCAAAGTTGGAATCGCAGCTCGATAAAAAGCCAAAGTCATGATTGCCCCTGATAACTTTATCACCATCCTTAAGGTTGAATGAAAAACCAATACCCGGGTCTTGAGCAAATAAGTTATAAAAAAATAAGCAAAGAAGCAGCGCCCCCGATATCATCATAAATTTCCCTGTGTGCTGCATAATCATTTGATTGCAGGAGCAAAGATACAAGCAAATGCTTAACAATATTTAACAGCGCAGGCATTTGTTGTTCGCTGCATGTCTTGTATTTTTGCACTTATTGATTATTAATCATTCATTTTTTTAAATCTTAATTCACTCTTGTATGGCGGACATAAAGGAAATCAATGAAAAAATTCAAAGGGAAAGCTCTTTTGTCGACCTGCTCAACCTCGAAATGGAAAAGGTCATCGTAGGGCAAAAGTATATGGTGGAACGGCTTCTTGTAGGCCTGCTTGCCAACGGGCACATATTGCTGGAAGGCGTGCCCGGCCTGGCCAAAACCCTTGCCATAAAAACCCTTGCATCTACCATCGATGCAAGCTTCAACCGCATACAGTTTACACCCGACCTGCTTCCCGCCGACCTTATAGGCACCATGATATATAACCAGAAGAAGGAGGAATTTACCGTGCGCAGGGGGCCCATATTCGCCAACTTTATACTGGCCGATGAAATAAACCGCGCCCCCGCAAAGGTGCAGAGCGCACTGCTCGAGGCCATGCAGGAAAGGCAGGTAACCATAAGCGAGGTAACCTATCCGCTGCCCGAACCGTTTCTTGTACTGGCCACGCAAAACCCGATAGAGCAGGAGGGAACCTACGTGCTGCCCGAAGCCCAGGTTGACCGCTTTATGCTGAAGGTGGTGATACATTACCCGCAGAAGAGCGACGAGCAGAAAATAGTGCAGCAGAACCTCGCATCGGAGTTCCCCAGGCCCAACCACGTACTTAAACCCGCCGATATACTGAAGGCAAGGGATGCGGTAAAGATGGTTTATATGGATGAAAAAATTGAAAAGTACATACTCGACATTGTATTCGCCACAAGGTTTCCCAAGGAGTACCGTATGGATAAGTATTCTTCCATGATAAGCTATGGCGGTTCGCCCAGGGCAAGTATAAGCCTGGCGTTTGCAGCCAAAGCATACGCTTTCATTAAACGGCGCGGGTATGTAATACCCGAAGATGTGCGCGCAATATGCCACGACGTGCTGCGCCACCGTATCGGGCTGACATACGAAGCCGAAGCCGAAAACATTTCAACGGAGCATATCATAACCGAAATACTAAATACCATTGAAGTGCCATAACAGATATGCCGGTGAAGGAATAACAGGCGGCATAGTAACGGACTGCCGGTTTTCATCAGGCTATTGTAACCAGAATATCTTATAGAAATGGAAGCCAGCGAGCTTTTAAAAAAGGTAAGGAAAATTGAGATAAAGACGCGGCGCTTGTCCCAGGATCTGTTTTCAGGGGAGTACCACAGCGCCTTCAAGGGGCGGGGTATGTCTTTCAGCGAAGTGAGGGAGTACACCATGGGCGACGACATACGCAGCATAGACTGGAACGTAACCGCGCGGTTCAACCATCCGTTCGTAAAAGTATTTGAAGAGGAAAGGGAGCTTACCGTCATGCTTATAGTGGATGTAAGCGCATCGGAATACTTTGGCACCCGCAGGCAGCTTAAACAGGATATGGTAACGGAGCTTTGCGCCGTACTTGCCTTTTCCGCCATACAGAACAACGATAAGATAGGGGTGCTGTTTTTTACCGACAGGGTCGAAAAATTCATACCCCCGAAAAAGGGCAAATCGCACATCCTGCACATCATCCGCGAGTTGCTCGAATTTAAGCCGGAGGGCAAAAAAACCGACATCAGCGGGGCGCTGCGGTATTTCAACAATGCCATTAAAAAGAAGAGCATTGCATTTGTTATTTCCGATTTTATGGATTCAAACTTTACCGATGCCCTTAAAATAGCCTCCGGAAAGCACGACTTGGTAGCCTTGCGCATATATGACCGGCGCGAAAAGGAAATGCCCCCGATAGGGCTGGTTCAGTTCTTCGACGCCGAAGCCGGCAGTGAGGTATGGCTCGATACTTCAAATGCCAAAGTAAGAAACCGGTACTTTGCAGCGGTAAGGAAAAAAGACCAGTCGCTCAAGGATGCCTTCATCAGGTCGGGAGTGGATTTTGCGGAGATAGCCACCGATCAGTCTTATGTTGAACCCTTAACAGCCTTGTTTGCCCGCAGAGGCAGATAAAACAGAAGTAAGGAGCAAGATGCTGAATGCCAAACAAAATATAAACCGCCTGTTAAAACCCTCCATCATAAAAAGGAGCAAAGGAGTAATTGCTTTGTTTCTGCTCATGTTTGCCTCGCACGCGCCCGCGCAAAACGTGCAGGTGGCGGCGCATCTCGACAGCGCCACCATACTCATAGGCCAGCAGGTAAGGCTGCATCTGAACGCCTTCTGCAACCTGCATAACGGGCTCGTAAAAATAACCTGGCCTGAAATTGGCGACAGCCTTGCAGCCAAAATAAGGGTGGTAAGCAAATCAAAGATCGACACCATTGTCGGCGACAGCTCGCACCCGGAACAGCAGCTCCTGAAGGAGGATATTTTGCTCACCTGTTTCGATTCGGGATATTATGCCATACCGCCGTTTCGTTTTGTAGTGAACGGCGACACCGCCAAACCCCTGGCCACGGAACCCATTATGCTTACGGTGCACACCGTTGCCGTAGATACCACCAAGGGAATAAAAGATATAAAAGGCCCCCTAAGCGCACCCTGGACCATACTCGAGATATTGCCCTGGCTGGGAATAGGCGCAGCAATACTTGCGGCGATCATAGCCATAGTGTATTACCTGCGCCGGAGGATGAAAAACAAGAAGCCTGAACCTGTAATTATCAAGGCTCCGCCGGTCGCTCCTCATATTAAAGCCCTGAAAACACTGGAAGACCTTGCAGGACTGAAGCTATGGCAGGAGGGAAAGATAAAAGAATATCACAGCATTATTTCCGATACGCTCCGCCTCTACATTGGTGAAAGATACGGTATAGGCGCTCCGGAAATGATTACCTCCGAGATTATGCACGCAATGCGCCGCACCAGTGTGGTGAACACCCCCGGCTATATGCAGCTGCAGCAGATTTTAATTCTGGCCGACCTGGTTAAGTTCGCAAAAGAAAAGCCCCTGCCTGCGGAGCATGAAAAAAGCCTTGCCGATGCAATAGATTTTGTAAAACAGACCGCTCCTGAAGCCGATACGGGGCAGCAGCAGGCAGAATCGGGCAGGCAGGAAACTCCATCCCATATCAATCAACAACCAAGTAAGGGCGCCGATGGACTATCTTAATTCCATAACATTCGCGCATCCGCAGCTGCTGTGGCTGTTGCTGGTAGTACCGGCCCTTGCCTTTTATTATTATTTCAGGCGGAATTATGCCACGGCTGCCATATTGATGCCTCTGCCATTTTCGCAAACCGACCTGCCCAGGCCGGGCTGGAAAAATTACCTGCGCCACAGCCTCATGGTGCTGCGGCTGCTTGCCATAGCCATGCTTGTTGTAATTATAGCCAGGCCTCAATCGTCTATGAGCTGGAAGAACATCAGCAGCGAGGGGATAGACATCATGCTGGCCCAGGATATTTCAGGATCCATGCTCTCCACCGATTTTCATCCGGACCGTATAGGCGCTGCAAAAAGGGTCGATTCGGCTTTTATCAACAACCGCCCCGACGATAAAATTGGGCTGGTGGTATTCAGCGGACAGGCTTTTACGCAATGCCCCCTGACCACAGACCACGCCGTGCTCAAAAATATGCTCATGCAGGTGCATACGGGCATGATTGAAGACGGAACAGCCATCGGCGACGGGCTGGCTACCGCCGTAAACAGGCTGAAGGACGACAAGGATACGAAAAGCAAAGTGGTGATTCTCCTTACCGACGGCGTGAACAACATGGGTTCGGTGCCACCGCTTACCGCAGCCGAAATAGCCAAAGTGTTCGGTATACGGGTATATACAATCGGCGTGGGTACTATGGGAAAAGCCATGACCCCTGATGCCATCCTGCCAAACGGCCAATATCATTACTCCCTGCAGGATGTGCAGATTGATGAGGATTTATTAAGGCAGATTGCACAGATGACCGGAGGAAAATATTTCAGGGCGACGGAAAATGAAAGCCTTACGAAGATATACGGTGAAATAGATAAGATGGAAAAATCGAGGATAACCGAAAAGGATTATACCGAAAAAAGCGAGGTGTTCCTGCCCTTTGCCCTTGCAGCCGCCTTGCTGCTTCTGCTCGAAACAGTCCTAAAAAACACCCTGTTGAAAACCGTGCCCTGATGCTGCAATTTGCACACATACAGTTTGTATATGCGCTGGCCGCCATACCTGTGCTCATGGTCATTTACTGGCTTGCCCTGCGCAGCCGCAGCAAGTCCATAAGGATGTTTGCCGAGGTTCCGCTATTCCGTAAGCTTACGCCCGAAAGCTCGCTCTCTAAAAAGAACCTTAAGTTCATCCTTGCCCTCTTCGGGCTCCTGTTCATTATTGGTGCAGTCATCGATCCGGAAATAGGCTCACACGAAGAGACCGTGGAGCGCAGGGGCTCCGATATTATTATAGCCCTCGACGTTTCAAACAGCATGAACGCACGCGATATAGCGCCGAGCAGGCTCGAAAGGTCTAAGCAGGCAATAGAGAAGATGATTGGGGAACTGCATGGCGACCGCATCGGTATCGTTGTATTTGCGGGGCAGCCATTCATACAGCTCCCCATTACCACCGATTATTCCGCCGCAAAAATGTTGCTCGAGCCCATCAACACAGGCATGCTGCCTGTGCAGGGCACCGCCATAGGCTCCGCCATTGATATGTCGGCAAAGATGCTTACCGACCAGCCCGATAATGCACAAGGCCGGAACAAAACCATAATACTGATAACCGACGGCGAAAACTGGGAGGACGATGCCCTGCGTGCCGCCAAGGATGCAGCCGGGCAGGGTATTGTTATACATACCATCGGCATGGGTTCGCCCGAAGGCGCTCCTATACCCGTGTTGGCAAACGGACAGGATGCAGGCTATATGAAAGATAAGGACGGAAACACCGTAATTACCAAACTGAACATCGACCTGCTTACTCAAATAGCCGATGCCACCGGCGGTATCTGCCTAAGGGCTTCCAACTCCGACACAGGGCTGGAACGCATCCTCGACAGGATTCGCAAAATGGGTAAAAAACTCATATCAAGCAAAGTGTACAGGGATTACGATGAACAGTTCGAACTCTTTATCATCCCGGCCCTGCTTATACTTATTCTCGATATATTTATATCCGAAAGAAAGACAAAATGGTACCAGCGGCTTAACCTTTTCGGAAAGCAAAACGACGCCCCGTGATGAATGCAGAACATAATCATACAAAACGCCTGTACCGCAGGCCTGATAGTACCGCAGCAGCCCGCGGCCTGGCAGGGACGCTCCTTAACGGAGCGCTGCTGTTCATCCTTCTGCTGCCCGCAGCATCTATGGCACAGCAGGGTAACCTGTACGTGCGCAAAGGCAATAAGGCATACGAGAACAAGGATTACAAAGAAGCTGAAAGCGATTACCAGAAAGCCCTGCAGTTCAAGTCGGCTGCCGTAAAGGGAAAATTTAATATGGGCGATGCCTATTTCAGGCAGGGGCAATACGATAAGGCTGTAGATGCATATAAGCAAGCCCTGTCGTTAACCAAAGATAAGACACTAACTTCGCACGCGTATCATAATATCGGAAATTGCCTGATGGAGCAGAAGAAATATGACGAAAGCATCAGGCAATACGAAAATTCATTGCTGAACAACCCATCGGACGACGACACGCGCTACAACCTGGCGTATGCGCAGGACAAGCTGCAGCAGCAAAAACAGCAGCAGCAGCAAAAGAAAGACGATAAGCAGCAGCAACAGCAGCAAAAACAGCAGCAGCAACAGCAG
>JABEUT010000245.1 GCA_013044305.1 Bacteroidia bacterium | reverse complement strand
TCAATCAGTTTCTTGGCTTCCTTGGCATTGGTGCCTTGCAGCCGCACTATAATCGGCACTTTTATCTCACCTATGTTCTTATAGGCATCCACAATACCTTGCGCCACCCTGTCGCAGCGCACAATACCTCCGAAAATATTCACGAGGATGGCTTTCACTTGCGGTTCGCTTAATATTATACGGAATGCCTGTTCCACCCTTTCGGCGTTGGCTGTGCCGCCCACGTCGAGGAAGTTTGCCGGCGAACCGCCCGCCAGTTTTATTATATCCATGGTAGCCATGGCAAGCCCTGCGCCGTTCACCATGCAGCCTACGTTACCATCCAGCTGCACATAGTTGAGCTTATGCTTGCCCGCTTCCACCTCCATCGGGTCTTCTTCGGTAATATCGCGCATTTCGGCGTAATCGGGATGGCGGAACAGAGCGCTGTTATCCAGTACCATTTTACAGTCAACCGCCACAATTTTATCGTCGGTGGTTTTAAGCACAGGGTTTATTTCAACGAGCGATGCATCGGCACCGGTATATGCGTTGTACACGCATGTTACAAACTTTACCATGCTTTTGAAGGCCTCGCCCGACAGCCCGAAGTTAAAAGCTATTTTGCGCGCCTGGAAGGGCATCAGTCCCACTTTGGGGTCAATTTCTTCTTTGAATATCTGTTCGGGTGAATTTTTAGCCACTTCTTCAATCTCCATGCCTCCGGCGGGGGAATACACGAACATATTCCGTCCGTTCTGCCTGTTCAGCATCATGCTCAAATAAAATTCGGCGGTTTTGCCTGGGCCTTCGTAATACACATCTTGAGCTATCAGCACTTTGCGCACCAGCCTGCCCTTAGGTCCCGTTTGCCTCGATACCAGGTTCATGCCCAATATTGCCGAGGCTTTTTCCTTCACTTTATCGAGGTCGGTTGCTACCTTTACGCCGCCTGCTTTGCCTCTTCCGCCGGCATGTATCTGGGCTTTTACCACCCATACCTTGGTGCCTGTTTGCTTTTGCAGTTCTTTTGCTGCCTGAACAGCTTCTTCAACGGTGTTGGCAACAATGCCTTCCTGGATGGGCGTTCCAAATTGTTTCAGGATGGATTTGCCCTGATATTCGTGTAAATTCATGGTCTGTTATTTATTGGTTATGATAATACGGCTCGGTAAAAGGGCGTTAAAGTGGGTAAAGATACGCAAGATTTGAGATTGAAAAGGGCAATTTATTTGCAGGTGTCTTTCTGCTTATGGCAGTAGGTGTTTGTGCAGGTATGCGCATGGTTTTGCCTGCCGTGTGCCTCTCGTTATTTTATGATGTGGTATGCCACAAAGCTTGCCAGCCAGGCCAGTGCTCCCATGAAGGCAAACTGTATTATGGGCCATTTGAGCTTTTTGGTCTCGTGGTAAACTACCGCAAGGGTGCTCATACACTGCATGGCGAAGGCATAAAAGAGCATGAGCGAGATACCTGTTGCGGCTGTATATTCCTTTTTACCTGTATGCGGATCGGTTGCCGCTGCCATCTTTTGCCTTATGGACATGGTATTGTCCTGGCTGTCGGCGCTGTACAAGGTTCCCATAGTTCCCACAAATACCTCCCTTGCGGCAAAAGAGGTAATAAGCGCAATACCGATTTTCCAGTCGAACCCGAGCGGTTTGATGACCGGCTCAATTACCCTGCCGGCTTTGCCTGCAAAGGATGATTTCAGCTTATCGGAGCTTACTATCGCATTGAGTTGGGCGGGGGTGTATTTCTGAACTGTGTCGCGGTTGTTGTACTGCTTTTCTATGCGGCTGAATACGCCCGGCATGGAATGCGAAGCCATAAACCAGAGTATGATGGAAATGATAACGATGATTTTACCGGCTTCCAGTAAAAACACTTTTACCTTCTGATAAATTGATACCCCTATAACTGACAGCTTGGGTAAATGGTAGAGGGGCATTTCCATAACAAAGTAACTTTTTTCCTTCACCCTGATGAAGAATTTTAAAATGGCTGCCACCGAAATAGCGGCAATAAAACCGAGCAGGTAGAGCGCCATAAGTGCAATGCCCTGCAAATTAAAATAGCCATAGGTGTGTGTAGCCGGAATAACGAGCGAAATGAGCAGCGTATATACAGGCAATCGTGCCGAGCAGCTCATAAAGGGCGTAACGAGGATGGTGATTAGACGTTCTTTCCTGCCCGGAATAACCCTTGTGCCGAGGATAGCCGGAACGGCGCAGGCTACGCCGCTCATCAGAGGTATTACGGAACGCCCGTTCAGTCCTACAGGGCGCATGAGCTTGTCCATAAGAAAACTTACGCGCGCCATGTAGCCCGTGTCTTCGAGTATGGCAATAAATGCGAACAGCAGCGCTATCTGGGGTATAAATACCACCACGCCGCTCAAGCCGGCTAATATGCCATTTATGAGCAGGGAGGTAAGTTCGCCGGGCGGCAGGTAGTTCCTTCCGGCTTCCGAAATCTTTACAAATAGGAATTCTATAGCTTTCATCGGGTAGGGAGCGATGAAAAAGATGCTCTGGAAGATGAGAAAGAGAATCAGAAGGAATATAAAATAACCCCATACGCGGTGTGTGAGCGCTCTATCTATTCGCGCCGACAATGATTTGCGTTTTTCTTCTTCGTTCACCAACACGCAGTCTCTTACTATGTCGTTGATGAACTTGTACCGCTCAATGGTCATGGCGGTTTGCACCTTGTGCTTTTCGTAATGGTAGCTTTTAATGAGTTCTTTTATTTTATCCGCTTTCTGGGGCTCTGTTTTAAAGTGCGAAATGCCTGTCTGGTTGTTCACTGCCTGGTAAAGTCCGTAGCCTGTTTTGGAAGGGAACATTAGCCGCACCTCATCCAGCAGAGCCGGCTCTATGAACTTTTTTACATCTATCAGGGTTTTTCCGGGCGGCCGCAGGCCCGATGCCAGTATTTTTTTTAGTGCTTCTATACCTGTTTTTTTGCGGGCGTTGGTAGAAAGGACAGGAATACCCAGCGAGCGCGACAGCTTTTCTTCGTCTATATGCAGGCCCTTGGCTTTGGCAAAGTCAATCATGTTGAGCACCAGTACGGAGGGTATGCCAAGATCAAATACCTGTGTGGCGAGGAAGAGGCTGCGGCGCAGGTTTGTAGCGTCGGCAACAATAATTGCGGCATCGGGGCAGTCGGGGTTTTTGTCGTCGCAAATTACATTGTAACACACCTCCTCGTCGAGGGTTTTGGGGTACAGGCTGTAAGTACCCGGCAAATCGAGTATATATGCGGTCAGGGGCGCGCCGCTTTTATCATCCTGCAAGATGGCCTCACCCGTTATTTTATCTACCGTAACGCCCGGATAATTGCCTGTATGCTGGTTGAGCCCGGTAAGGGCATTGAAAAGCGTTGACTTGCCGCTGTTGGGGTTACCCAGCAGTGCTACCTTAAATGGCTTTCCGGCTCTGGCTTGTTTTTTCTTCATTTATGGGCGGCAGCTTCGCTTAGGGCATTTTTCAGCATTTAACCGCAATACATATTTTACAAACTCTTTTCAATGTTAATAAGTGCGGCTTCGGAGCGCCGCAATACCAGCTTATATCCTGAAACAATGATTGCCATAGGGTCGCCCAGCGGGGCTATGCTGTCCACTACCACTTCTTCGCCGGGGGTGCAGCCCATCTCCATAAATTTGAGGGCCTGCTCTCCTTCGTTCAGGGATATGATGGTTCCGCGTTCGCCTTTTTTCAATTTATCGAGGGAAGTAAGCAAAGCAATGAGCAATTAGTAATTAGTAATTAAAAATGAACAATTTATAATTAAAATGTGTACAGTCATTTTTAACCGGTGCAAAGATAGTTCGCTTTGGGGCGCAATAATTACCGTGAACAGGGTATTTGGTGTGGCGATATTGCTGCGGTGGCTATTCCATATATTATTCAGGCCTTTGCCTTAAAGAAGGTATGGAATGTGTCGCCTCTTAAACCGAGGCGCAGGGTTTCGAGCGGTATGATGTCTTCGGGGGGTATGTTGCCGAGGTTTGCCTGTGCGCCGAGCAGCTTGATGAACCACGCCTGCTGCGATTTGCGGGGCGCTTCCCATATAATTTTGTCGGCAGGCACATTTTGCAGTATCTTGTTAATCAAAGCCACGTGTGCGTTTCCGTTGGGGCGGTATATGCCTACGGTGCCGCTTTCGCGGGCTTCGGCTATCACCTTCCAGGCACCGGCTTCTATCTCTTTGTTCATCAGGGCTATCCAGTTGCCGGGATGTATGATTACCCCTTCCTCCTTCGACCCCACTTCGCTCAACACCGTATAGTTCTTTGCCAGCCTGGCGATAAGCTTGCATTTTTCATCATGTTCAAGGTGTATGGACCCGTCGGATACTTCTACAACTTCCATGCCGAATTTTTCGAGGTAACGCATATAGTCGTCCACCATCCCTCTTACCAGAAAAGCCTCGAAGAGGGTTCCTCCGAAAAAGGTTTTTATGCCCGCTTCCTTATATACGTGCAGTTTTTCGGCGAGCTCGTTGGTAATAAGCGAGGTGCCGAAACCGAGCTTTATAAAGTCAGTGAATTCGGCCGCGGCGCTCACCAGATCGGCAGCCTGCCTTAGCGAAAGCCCTTTGTCCATAACCATCGTCAGGCCCTTGTCTCTTGGCTTTGTCATTCTTTCGGGCAAACCGGGCAGGGTAAAATTCATACGCGGCGATGTTTGGTATTTAAAAGGCAGCAAAGGTAGTAAATTAGACTTTGGCATTTCATAATTAACGTTAAATTCGCAACCCCGAAAAACGACTCAAAAAAAGCAGACAAGATTATGCCGCTGATAAAATCCATCTCCGGAATAAGAGGAACAATAGGAAAAAACGGAGGGGAAGCATTTACGCCTCCTGAAATAGTACGATTCACTGCTGCATTTGCCGAATGGGTGCGTTTGAATTCAAAACCTTCGCCCAAGTCGAAGCTGAAAGTAGTTGTGGGCCGCGATTCACGGCTGTCGGGTGAGTTTGTGCTGAACATTGTAAGAGGCACCCTGATGGCTTGCGGTGCTGACGTAACTGACCTTGGCCTAGCAGCCACGCCCACGGTGGAAATAGCCGTTACCATGGAAAAAGCAAACGGCGGAATTATTATTACGGCAAGCCATAACCCGAAAAACTGGAATGCACTTAAACTGCTGAACTCCTCCGGTGAGTTTCTGTCGGAAGCTGCAGGCAGAGAAGTGCTGGGGCTGGCGGAGCAGGGAAACTTTTCCTTTGCATCGGTTATGGAGCTTGGCGTATGCAGGCATGACGACACATATACGCAAACCCATATAGACAGGATTCTTGCCCTGCCCTGGGTGGATGTAAAAGCTATAAAGGCAAAAAAGTTCAGGGTGGTGATTGATGCCGTGAATTCGGTGGGCGGCCTGGCGGTTCCATTATTGCTCAAGCAGCTTGGCGTAGCCGATACGGTTCCCTTGTTCTGCGAGCCTACAGGCAACTTTCAACATGAGGCGGAGCCGCTGCCCGAAAACCTGGCGCAGTTATCGAAAACTGTTGTGCGGAACAAAGCGGACGTAGGTTTTGCCGTTGACCCCGATGTTGACCGGCTGGCAATAGTATGCGAAGACGGCGAGATGTTCGGCGAAGAATACACGCTCGTAGCCGTAGCCGATTATATACTTAAAAACAAAAAGGGCAATACCGTTTCCAACCTCTCATCCACCATGGCTTTGCGCGATGTAACGGAAAAGGCGGGCGGCAGCTATACAGCCTCGGCTGTGGGCGAAGTAAACGTAGTGGAAGCCATGAAAAAACACAATGCCGTAATAGGCGGCGAAGGCAACGGAGGAATTATTTTACCCGAGCTGCATTATGGCCGCGATGCCTTGCTGGGCATAGCCCTGTTCCTTACACACCTTGCCAAATACGGCAAAAGCTGCTCCATGCTCCGTGCCACATACCCCAATTATTTCATCTCGAAGAATAAAATTGAACTGACCCCCGAATTGAACCTAGATAAAATAATTGCCGGCATTAAGGATAAATACAAAAAGTACCCCTGCAGCACAATTGACGGCCTTAAGATTAACTTCGGCAAGGAGTGGGCGCATCTGCGCAAATCAAATACGGAACCCGTAATACGCATTATTGCCGAAAGCGGAAGCCAGACCACAGCCGATAATCTGGCAAAAAAAATAATGCAGGACATAGGCGAGCAACTAAAAATGAAACCCTGAAGGCGGCGCCTGTTCAATTTCAGTTCTTGTCATTATCCGCCCCGCTGTCCTCTTGTGTGGCTGCTTTTAATCCGTTCAAACGTATCCACCAGTACCAGAGTGCAAAGATAAAGGCATAAACGAGGATGGTAAAGGTGTAGGTATGGTTGAAGTTGAGAAGTTTTACGGAGAAGTTCTTTTCAATTACGGCTAAGGCAACCACCCGCAGCACGTTCAGGTAAAAGATAAGAACCACGCCGAGGGGAATAAACCACAGCTTTTTTAACGCGCCTCCGGGAAAAGCAATGATGAATCCGGCGAAAAGGGCGCACAACTCTAGGGAGTTGCAGTTGTCGCCCATCCACAATCCATTGGTGCCGTCAATGCCCATGAGCCGGTCGCTGCCCGTAAAAACGTGGTAGCCGAGAAACTTTAGAATGACCAGCGCCAGACCCAGTGTGGAACGTACCACCCATATATCGAGCACTTCGGAAGGGTGCAGCCATATTTCGTAAACCACATACCATCCAATATACAGGGCAAGGGCGCGGAAGAGAAAGACATACGCGGGGTTGCTTTTATATCGGTCTATTATTGATGAAATCGTCAATGGAGTGGATATTAGTGTGCCGTTTTTTTAAAGCCGCCGGCTAAAACAATATACTATGCTTTAGGTATGCTGCATTCCGGTGAGAAAGCTTTATTTTTCAATATCGGGCATCAGCCTCCGTAGCCGCCGTAGCCGCCATAGGTTCCATAGCCGTAGCCGCCATAATAACCGTAATTATAGCGGTTGTAGTAGTACTTCGACTTTTTACGTTTTACATTGTTCAGCACGAATCCGAAGTTTTTTATTTTGTTAATCTGTACCGTTTCCTGCACATAATTTATTGCCTCCTTGTAAGCAAACTTGGTGTTGAGAACGAACAGGCTTATGTCGGCCATGCGCATAAGTATGAAGGCGTCGGAAATAAGGCCGAGCGGAGGGGTGTCTATAATTACAAAGTCGAAATTATTTCTTCCGTAGCTCAATATATCGCTCACTTTATCGGACAGTACAAGCTCCGAGGAGTTTGGCGGAACAGGTCCGCATACCATTACATCCAATCCCTGAATGATGGTATGCTGTATTACTTCATCAATAGCCGATTTTCCGATAATGAAGGTGCTTATGCCCCTCTCTGCCTTAAGCCCCAGGGCTTTGTAAATACGGGGCTTGTGCATATCAAATTCGAGCAGGAGCACTTTTTTACCGGCTTTGGCGAGTATTGCGGCAAGGTTGATGGAACAGAATGTTTTACCTTCGCCCGGTCCGTTGGAGGTAAACAGTATTGCTTTTGAAGAACTGTCCACCGCCATGTATTGCAGGTTGGTGCGCAGCGTGCGGAACGATTCCGTCAGCGGCGATTTGGGATTGTCTTCCACGGCAATGGACATTTCTGAACTTAAGGGCGCCGACAGTATTTCGCCCAGTATGGGGAGGCTGGTTTTCAGTTTCAGCTCCTGCAGGTTCTCCACGCGGTCGTAAAAAGTTACCCTCACAAAAATGATTATAAGCGCAAGTAAGGCGCCCACAGCCATGAATATATAGTATAGTTTTTCGCGGTGAGGAAGTACCACGCCTATATTACGCCCCGTTTCAATCACCTTGGTCTTGGGTATAATGGCAGCCCTCTCTATTATGGTGGTTGCGCGCTTCTGCAGCAGGAATTCGTAAAGGCTTTCGTTAATGGTCTGCTTGCGCTGTATGTTCATTAGGCCGCGTTGCTTGGCGGGGAGGGTTTTTATTTTGGTTATATAGTTACCGAGCTGTACGTCTATGTTGGCCATCTGGCTTTGCAGGGCTGCGCGGGAGTTACCGATATAAGTGAGCAGATTCTCTTTCAGCTTTTTTATGCTTTTCTTCACGTCGCCTATCGATTCGTTTTTCTTTGTCATGCTGTTCAGCGCACCGTTTATTGAAATCTGGTAGTTATACAGTGTGGTGGCGCCCTGCCTTAAAAAATCGTCGCTGCTCATATATACCGACGGGGGCAGGAAGGTGGAATCTTTGCCTTGTATGATGTATTTTTCCAAATCGTCCAGGGCACCCATTTCCACCTCTACGTTCGCTTTCTCTTCATCGTATTTGGAGTACTGACTGAAATATTCCTGCCCTTCGCGGTCAAGGTCGAGGATGTGTTTGTTCTCCTTAAACCGCTGCATGGTGTCTTCAATGGTGTTCAGTATGGTGGTAACCTCGGCCAGTTCGGTATCTATGTACCGCAAGGTGTTGGTGTTCAAATCGAACTGGTTTTGCAGGGTGTTCTGTATGTACAGGTTGGCAAGGGTGTCCAGAAAAGTAATGGCTCTTAACGGAAGTATGTCGTTAAGGGTTATCTCCAGCACATTGGAGTAGGCTGCGTTGGTTACCTGAAGGGCGCCGCGGAACTCATATACAAGATTGGCAGGATTGTGTATCTGAAAGGAGTAGTCCATGAGTTGCAGAGAGGAAATGTAGCTGTCGTTCAATTCGCCTATCTTGCTTATCTTTATCTTCATGTCGGTATTCACCAGATCGTTTCCAAAGGTTCCTCTTCTTGTAATTACTTCCTTACCTACATTATAGCTTATCTCGTAGTGCGTTTTATCAATGATCTTAAAACTTATGGGTAATTCGTAAAGACTGGAATTGAGGTCATAAACATCCACCTTGAAGGGGAGGTTTTCCTTGTATTTTTCTGTGGTGCGAAGCCTTCCGCGGACGAAATAGGAGACGTTCACATCAATTCTGTCTACTACCTTTTTGAGCAGGTCGTAGGATTCAATAATATTTATTTCGTTGGTATTATCAATATAGGTCTGATACCCGAAACTCTCCGAATTGCTCGTAATAAGGCTGCTGCTGTTGTATTTGTCGTTGGTCTGGAGCAACAACTTGGTGCTTGCCTGAAATACATCGGGCAGCTTGTATGCGTATATGTATCCTATCAGGAAAGATACCAGCACCAGTGAAGCCATGATCCACCAATTCTTGGAAACTATCCTAAGAATAGATTTCAGATCGTTGGTATCAATAACTCCTGTGCTGTGCGCCTGCCCTTCCATCAAATAAAGCTGTTAACCATGCCCGCTACCCGGTAAGGCTTACCTGCCGGTGGCGTCTGCTGTGTTCCTTTTGCGCATCCGGTAGAGCATATAAAAGCCGTAAACCGCGCCGGCAGCCAGCAGAAAAACAATACCTCCGTTAATGGGCACCGCACACGGGGGAGGCCAGCATGGAGGGCCGCCGGGGCCGCCCGGTTGCGAAAAGCACGGAACGGTGAGAAGTATTCCGAGAAATACCAGTATCCTTCTGGCAGCAATCATGTTTTTACCCGACATATTTTTAATATTAGGTTACAAAGTTAATAAAAATAATCGGAAACACATATAACCGCCCAAATACGGGCGCGCTTCGGGTTGAAACAATGTTTCTCATCCTATGCGTTTACAGGGCAGGCAGCCATGGTGCGAAAAGGGGTTAAAACAACATCTTTTTTAGTCTTCCCTAATTAATATTATTCGGCATGTATAATCATTTTAGTAAGTTTGCACTGCTTTAACATGAAAAATGTTGAATGATGATTGTTGATAAAAAATGACTGACGAATTTCGACTGTCGACCTACGACTTATGACTGGCTGGAGAAGGGAAAATAAAACAAATACGCTCGCTGAAGTCTTCGCCTCGGTAAAAGTGCCGGCAACCGGAAGCTTCCTGAAAAAACTGTTTGCCTTTTCAGGTCCGGGGCTGATGATAGCCGTAGGATACATGGACCCGGGTAACTGGGCTACCGATATAGCGGGCGGTTCCAGATTCGGATATACGCTGCTTTCGGTCATCTTCATTTCCAACCTGCTTGCCATACTGCTGCAATACCTGGCTCTGAAACTTGGCATAGCCACCGAACGCGACCTTGCCCAGGCGTGCCGCGATCATTACACCCCGCTTACCGGCTATGTACTCTGGGTAATGTGCGAAATAGCCATTGCCGCCTGCGACCTGGCGGAGGTTATAGGCTCGGCGATAGCGCTGAATCTGTTGTTCGGTCTCCCGCTCACCTGGGGCGTTCCCATTACAGCCGCCGATGTGCTGCTGATACTCTTTTTCCAGTACAAGGGATTCCGTTTTATTGAAGCGGTGGTAGCTTCTCTCATATTGATAATTATTTCCTGTTTCGCCTTTGAAATTGCAGCCTCGCATCCGGCTATTTTCCCAATGCTGGCAGGGCTGCTTCCTACGCTGCATCTTGTTACCAACCCATCCATGCTTTATATATCCATAGGAATACTGGGCGCCACGGTTATGCCGCATAACCTTTACTTACATTCGGCCATTGTGCAAACGCGCAATTACCCGCGAACCGAAGAGGGTAAGAAGATGGCGGTGAAATTTGCAGGCATTGACAGCTCCATCGCCCTGCTTGCCGCTTTCTTCATCAATGCGGCAATACTTATAGTGTCTGCTGCGGCTTTTCACGGTACCGGTCATCAGGATGTGGCAGACATTTATGATGCGCACAGCCTGCTGGCGCCCCTGCTCGGCACCACGCTTGCGGGAACATTATTCGCCGTAGCATTGCTCGCATCGGGACAGAACTCCACGCTGACAGGCACCCTCGCCGGGCAAATTGTAATGGAAGGCTTCCTGAACATACGCCTGAAACCCTGGCAACGCAGGCTTATTACAAGGCTTATCGCCATTGTGCCGGCATTTATCGTAACACTTATCTACGGCGAAAAAGGTACAGGAAGTTTATTGGTGCTTAGCCAGGTTATTCTATCCATTCAGCTAAGCTTCGCAGTAATTCCGCTGGTAATGTTTACGGGAGATAAGCATAAAATGGGCTCCTTTGTCAATACCCTCCGCCTTAAAATTATTGCCTGGACCGCCGCAGTGGTTATCCTTGTGCTTAATTTATACCTGCTGTATGATATTATCTTTTGATGGAACCAATCAACTATTAATTTTTTTTCTATAAATTTTACCAAATTTAATAATCAAGGC
>JABEUT010000244.1 GCA_013044305.1 Bacteroidia bacterium | reverse complement strand
GTGGATGCCGGAATGGCGTTTGGCTGCAGATGTTAAAACTATTTAAAAGTAATATTACCGAATTGGCCTCACCGGCTGGGTACAATAAATACCTGCTGGCTATAAGCGGGGGGATTGATTCAATGGTGATGGCGCAACTGTTCCTTGAAGCAGGCTTTAAACACGCCATAGCCCATTGTAATTTCAGGCTTCGCGGAGATGAGTCAGACGGGGATGAAGACTTTGTGAGGCAATATGCAAAAAGGTATAACCTGCCTTTTTTTCATAAACGGGCGGATACCGGAAAATATGCCAAAAAGCATAAACTATCCATACAGATGGCTGCCCGTGAAATCAGGTATGAATGGTTGCGCGGGATTGCCGCAGAACATGAATACGGATTTATATGTATAGCTCACAACAGCAATGATTCGGTGGAAACTTTTTTTATCAATCTGTTGAGAGGAACCGGCCTGTCCGGGCTAATGGGAATCAGCCCGACAGGAACCGGAGCGGCACGAAAGAATGAAATACGGGTGATCCGCCCCTTGCTTTCCTTTTCGCGCGACGAGATACAAACTTATGCAAAGAGCCGCGACCTGAAATGGAGGGAAGACAGCAGCAATGCTACCGATAAATATCTTAGGAACAGGATAAGGCATCACCTGTTGCCTCTTCTGGAGGAAATGCAGCCTTCTGCTTTGCAGGCTATTCTGGCAACCATGGAAAATATAAAGGCGGCGGAGACGGTGTATGCCAAAACCATCAGCCATGTGCTGGGCCAGGTAATGAAAAAGGCGAAGGGTAAAATTTATTTCGATAAGGCAGGACTTTTAAAGCTGGAGGAAAGATCCTTATACCTGTATGAAGCCATTAAAGAGTATGGCTATAATTATGCACAGGCAAAAGCCATATCGAAGGCGCTATATGGCATACCGGGGAAAATATTTTTATCGGACAGCCACCGCCTTACATCGGACCGCAAAAAACTGATACTTGAAAAAAGAAATGACACTGCAACCGAAAAAATGTTTTCAATAAGCAAGGTCATAGACAAGGCGGAGACAGGCTCCTACACCATAACGTTTGCCATGAAAAGGAAAAGCCCGGCATTCAAAGTGCCGCCTGCGCCCTCCAAAGCATATCTTGATTATGACAGGCTGGAGTTTCCGCTGGTACTGCGCAGGTGGAAAAACGGAGATAAATTCTATCCTTTAGGTATGAAGGAGTCGAAAAAGGTAAGCGATTTGCTTATAGATTTGAAAGTGCCCCTGCCAGACAAGGAACAGGTTTATGTGTTGCTGTCGGGCAGAAACATAGCCTGGGTAGCAGGCATCCGCATAGATAACCGGTATAAGATAACCACAGCTACAAAACGAATGTTCGTTTGTGAATTGAAAAATAAGAGTTGAGGCAAAATGTGCCTGATTACCCAATAATTCCGACAGAATTTTACAAATCAAATGAGACAGAGGGTATTTACACCTAAAACTGTAACTTTCAAAATTAACAAGATGCCAAATATCAATAGAAAATGTACATTTGCAATTCAGGTAATCACGGCCTTCTTATTAGTATGAAAAAAATCATCACGCTTTTTTTTGTTATAGCCTTTCCGCTTTTCAATTTGCATGCCCAGAGCCAGATGCACTTTCCCGTTTCGTGGAAGTTTTCGCAAAAAGCTATTAACGACTCGGAGTATATAATCACCATGCACGCTACTATTGAAAAGGGCTGGCATGTATATTCCCAGCACCTCGACACGAGCGCAATACAAAACCCTACGGTATTCACATTCACCCCGTCGGCCGATTATAACCTGAACGGATCGGCACAGGAGGATGGCAAGCTGATAACGGTAAAAGACACGCAGCCCAAAGAAATAGAATCCTTCTTTGAAGACTCGGTTACCTTCATACAAAAGATAAGTGCACACGGTGCGGCCGGCTTCATCCTGCGCGGGAATGTTTTTTATCAGGTTTGTAATCAGGGAGAATGCCTTCCTCCCAAACGCACAGATTTTGCCTTTACCATTCCTGCCCGTGAAATGCCTCATCAATCATATCTGGGTATATTCCTGCTTGGGCTGATAGCGGGCTTAGGAGCAATCTGGACTCCCTGTGTTTTCCCTATGATACCCCTAACAGTAAGCTTTTTCCTCAAACGCTCTTCTAAACGCCATAAGGGCATAGCAGATGCATTTGCTTACAGCGCTTCTATAATTGCCATTTATGTGTTACTTGCCGTAATCATAACAGCCATATATGGCCCCGATGGCTTGAATGCCGTTGCCAGCAACGGGTGGCTCAACCTCATTTATTTCCTCATCTTTATAGTTTTCGGGGCCTCGTTCCTCGGCGCCTTTGAGCTTGTACTGCCCGCTAAATGGGCAAACACAATTGACCGCGCTTCAGAAAAGGGCGGACCATTGGGTGTATTTTTCATGGCGCTTACCCTTTGCATCATTTCATTTTCCTGTACCGGTCCCTTTCTAGGTTCTTTGCTTCCGGCAGCTGCAAATCAGGGTCATTACTGGAGTCTTGTAGCAGGTGTATTCGGCTTTTCCCTTTCCCTTTCACTCCCCTTTGCGCTCTTTGCCGTATTCCCTTCCTGGCTCAAAAACCTTCCGCAGTCAGGCGGATGGCTGAACACGGTTAAGGTATTTTTCGGATTCCTTGAACTAGCCTTTGCTCTCAAGTTTCTTTCCATTACCGATCTGGAGGGGCTGCATATAAGGTTCCTGCATTTTGATTTGAACGGTCCGCTTGGCTTGATGCACCGCGAAGTGTTCCTGTCGTTATGGGTGGTGATATTTGCCTTACTCGGTTTTTATCTGCTCGGTAAAATAAGGTTGAAGCACGATTCGGAGTTGCATCACTTGGGTGTTTTCCGCCTTATGCTGGCTGTAATTGTATTTGCATTTTCAATATACCTTATACCCGGTTTATTCGGCGCCCCGCTGAAGATGATAAGCGGTTTCCCGCCTCCTTCATTTTACAGCGAGGGCTGGTCTCTGGGAGTGGCAGGCGGCGGCGGGGCTTCCGCCGGCGGAAGCGCGCAACAGGGAAGCAATAGCAATACAACTGCACATGCCAGAGCAAAAATTGGCTGTCCGCTCAACCTCGATTGCTTTAACGATTTTCAGGCCGCTGTAGCATATGCCAAACAGGTGAACAAGCCCGTTATGATTGACTTTACAGGCCTTTCATGCGGCAACTGCCGCAAAATGGAAGAAAGCGTATGGCCCGACCCGCGTGTGCTATCCGATATAAAAAACGACTTTGTGCTTACCTCGCTCTTTGTTGACGACCCGACCCCGTTGCCCGACTCGCTGAAGTATGTTTCCAAAACAACCGGCGAAAAGGTTGAAACCTACGGCAACAAGTGGAGCGATATGGAAACCTCGCTTTACCATTACAACACTCAACCCCTGTATGTACTCATTACGCCCCAGGGCGATGAGCTGGCCCCGCCTGTCGGCTATACTCCCGATATTGAGCAGTATCTTAATTTTTTGAACGGCGCTAAAGCAAAGTTCCAGCAGGATAGCAGGAAGCCCTGAACGCAGACGGGCTGCTTTTATACCGTTTCATACTGATATGAAGAAGGCATTAATATCTGCATGGGAAACAAAACCGCTTGCATGCATCATGGCGGCCGGCTTTTTTTTCAGGATGCTTGCCGTCTTTTTTTCCAAAGGATATGGTATGAGCGACGACCACTTCCTAATCATAGAGGCCGCTCAATACTGGGTTGATTATGGTTTCAGGCATTGGCTGCCTACCGTGGGCGCTACTACTCCGGACGGGCACAGCCTGTTCTATTCCGGAATACATTACTATATTTTTCTCTGTCTCAAGTGGCTCGGCATCAATAACCCGCAGGGCAAAATGTATATCATCCGTTTGCTTCATGCGGTATGGTCTATGTTCACCATATATTTTGGATATAAGATTGCCAAAAGCGCAGCGGGACAAAAAACGGCTAACCGCGTGGGGCTGATACTTGCCTTGTTGTTTTTCTTTCCTATGTTTTCAGTGCGCAACCTGGTGGAAATGGTGTGCATTCCGCCGCTGGTCATTGGTACGTGGTTCATGACGGAGCCGGCTCGTAAGGATCGGTTATCATCCTTTGCCTGGGCAGGTTTGCTTTTCGGCATCGCCTTCAATATCCGTTTTCAGTCGCTGTTCTTTGTAGGTGGCGCCGGACTGGTACTCATTTTTGAAAGGCATTGGAAAAAGCTATTTATGTTTTCCCTTACCTGTTTCATTACCATTTTTTTGGTGCAGGGTGTTGCCGACATGGTTATCTGGAAGCGCCCTTTCGCCGAATTTTTTGAATACGTTAACTATAACCTTCAAAATAAATACGCCTATTCCACAGGCGTCTGGTACAAATACATACTCCTTATCGGCGGCATACTGATTCCACCTGTCAGTTTGTTTTTAATTTTCGGTTATCTGCGCTCATGGAGGCGATACTCTATGCTGTTTTTGCCGGCATTTGTGTTCCTGGTTTTCCATAGTATGTTTCCCAATAAGCAGGAGAGATTTATACTGCCCGTTATCCCATTCATAATTATACTTGGCTGCATAGGCTGGAAGGAATATCTGGTCACTTCCGGCTTCTGGAAGAACAAAACGCAGCTGCTGAACCGATGCTGGGGCTTTTTCTGGACCGTAAATTGTTTGCTGCTGCCCCTTGTTTCAACAACCTATTCGAAGAAAAGCAGGGTGGAGGCAATGGTTTACCTTTCTCACAGAACCGATTTAAAAAGCCTGCTGGTGGAAGAAAGAACGGAAGACAACGCCGAAATGTGCCCTATATATTATTTGGGAAGGTGGGATGTGAACATCATATATCTGACTAAAAAGGACAGCAGTATAAGAAGTTTATACAGGCAATTGCAAAATTATCCTGATACTAAATACCCCGATTATATCATTTTCGTCGGAAGCGAGAACATAAATACAAGGGTAAGCCAGTTCAGGGCGGTATATCCCGGTTTGCAATATTTAACTACCATTTATCCGAGCCTGCTGGATAATATTATGGAATGGCTGAACCCTGTAAACAAAAACCGGATTGCCTATATATACCGCTTTGACAGGCCGGAGTAATATTTTTTTATCGTTACTGTGAATGTAGGAAAAATAAATTTACCCTTTTGGCTGCTTGCAGCAGCTGCAATCATTGGCTTAACACTGCCCGGGCTAATCCAGGACGGCATGTTTATGGATGCCATGCTCTATACCAGCGTATCGCATAATTTAAGTCAGGGGATAGGCACGTTCTGGTTCCCGCAGTTCAGCTACAGGGGCTTATCAGGCCTAAGTTCGTTTCACGAACAACCGCCATTGGTGTTCGGAATACAGGCTTTGTTTTTTAAAATACTGGGTAACGGCATGTACACCGAACGCATATATACTTTTACCACAACCTGTTTATCGGCATGGCTTATAAATATTCTATGGAAGGATATTTACAACACTGACAACACCGCCTTGAAAAAGATGGGCTGGCTGCCGGTAATTTTATGGATCACCGTACCAATCTGTTTTTGGAGCTATTCCTACAATATGCAGGAAAATACAATGGGTATTTTTACTCTTGCCTCGGTCATATTTGCCTGCAGGGCTGTTCGCAGCCAGGAATTTAAACCAAGCCTGTACATAGCAGGCGGTTTATTCCTTTTTCTTGCCACATTAAGCAAGGGGGTGCCCGGTTTGTTCCCGTTAAGCATACCCTTGCTCTACTTGCTTACAACCGGAAAATCATCATTCAGGAGAATGCTGTACGGTTCGGCCGTACTTATTGCCGTTCCGGTAATGGTGTATGGCATTCTTCTGCTATACAGGTCAAGCCGCGAAAGTCTTTCATTATATTTTTTCTACCGTCTGATAGGGCGGATACATGACGAGCCGACAGTAAGCAACCGGTTAACCTCATTGTGGATGCTGATAAATGAACTTATCCCGCAAATGGCTGTAACCCTGCTGGTCTTTATCCTGACAGGATTCAGGAGGGCAAAAACTTTCCTGAATAAGGAGAAGGTCTCCGATGTGCTTTTCTTCATTACCGTGGGGCTTTCAGGTTCGGTTCCCCTGATGCTAACACTTGTACAGAAGAGTTTCTATCTGGTTCCCTCCATTCCATATTTCGCCGTTGCCGCGGCTATAATTATGGCCCCTCTGCTGCAAAATTCCAGCCGCTATCTTGTTTTTTCGGGCAAATGGCATAAGGCTCTACTCCGCTCCTCTACAATCCTGGTAGTGTTTGCAATTATAATCTCCGTGCTGCAGGCAGGCAAGGTACGACGCGAAAAGGACGTGCTGGACGATGTTTACCAAATTGGGAAAGTGGTTCCACGCTTTTCTGTTATTACCATACCGGCTGATATGTGGAACGAATGGGAGCTGCAAAGCTACCTCATGCGCTATTACAACATAAGCATAGACCCTGATGTGATGTATCAGTATTACCTTACCGACAGCAAGCTGAAAAGTCCCATTCCGGCCCCTTACGTAAAGGTGGACGCCGGCCTGGGCAGGTATAGCCTTTACCGGAGAAAAAACTGATTGT
>JABEUT010000243.1 GCA_013044305.1 Bacteroidia bacterium | reverse complement strand
GTCATAAGCATCAGCAGTTCCGTAAATCTCATTCAACTTTTCTTTCCCATTGAACGCATACCTGTAAGCACTATCTCCCAATATAGCATACTCCCGCCCTGTACACGCTAAGCTGTGCTTAGTGGGATAATAACGATTTAAGTTGTGCTTAATATTTAATTCCTGCATCTATTTTTATTGGACTTTCCGTGTTAGCGCAGCTTAATATCCAATTATGAGGATATGAACAACATCATACAAAAGTAGTTTTTTTATAAGTAAGCATAGCTTACAATTTATATACCCACTAACTGCAAGTTAGCGGGTACGGAGGCTGGCATTAAAAATGTTTTACTTCGGGGAGGACTTATTTAACAGCCTTTGTGTGCAAGGCTCCTGCTTTGGGCTTTTCATCCTCTTTGTGATACAGAAAAGCACGTCTGCCCAGGAACAGGTTTTTGAACAGGTTGTCTTTGGCCCCGCTGAAATAAGAACCCGGGTTTATGGAGGAGGTAATAACGTATCTGTTCACTGTATCGCTTGCCGGGTATGCTTTTAATATCACGGTTCCGTTTGGAACGGCAGTTACTTTAAGTGTGAAGAGAGGTTGCGCCGCAGCGGTGTCGAACCTGTTTACAAACGAACCATAGTTCTGGCGGCAAAGCGTGGCGAGTGCCTTAGCAGTGGCAAGGGAATCTGTTTTAGCCCCGTCGGCAAAGCGCCAGGCACCTGCGGAATCCTTTTTCACGGTAAAACTGCTGTCGCCCGGGCAGCTGTATGAGAGCGAGGAATAGGTCAGGTATTCGGGGAAGACTATTTTACGGTTCCTCCACGAATCAAAATCCTTGGAGATGTTCATGGCAAGGAAGCCCGGAACGCCATATACTTCTTTCTGTCCGTTGATACGTACATAGCTTATACCCTGCCTCTGCTGGGGCATAAACCCGAATTTGCCCACTATCACGTCGAGCATGGTATCCTTTTCCCTGCCGAGCATAACAATACGCGTGCCCGAGGTGTCGGTAACCAGAAAGTGCTGCCACTGGCCGGGGGCATTGGAGGCAAGGCGGTCGGGTGTTATCTGCTGCAACTGATCTATAACATATTCGGCGGAGCGTTCTTCTGCAAGCGAGGTTATGCCCGACTGTTCCGCCATCCACTTGCCGTTATGTACAAACAGATGTATGGGTTTGTCCTTATTCTCGCGGGTATAAATGTACACCGAGGCCACCTTTGAGGAGTCGATGCCCTTTACCAGCGTGGTATGAAAGGTGTTTGCGCTGCGGCGCGCCTCTATGTAGCGGCTAATGGCGTATAAACCCAACAGGGCAATGAATACAAGTAAAAGCCGGCTATTGCTTATTTTCTTACTCATATATCTCTGCCATTCGTTTTAATCTTAACTTTCTTTTCCACTGCATCCGTATGATGCCGAATAAAATAACAAACAGGATGGGGAGGAAGAAGTTCAGGTACTTCAGCAAGGTTTTGGTGGAATCCTTAATATCTTTCAGCGGCACCGCTTTTATTTCCTTGCTGCGCAGTTCTATAAGCCCTGTTTCGTCGCTAAGCCAGTCTATTGAATTAACAAACAGGTTAATGTTGTCTTCTTCCTGCCGCTGTGCATCGTGTCCGGAGCCGTTCACGGCAAAATCGCCGTTGGCAATAAGCACCATGCGCGAATCCTTGTTTCCGTCCACACCCGTAAAGGCCGCTGCTACAGGCAGGTTCGACAGCGGGAACTCGGAGGGCTGCCATTGGTGCTCCACGTCGAGCGCCACCGGAGCGCCCATCAGCCCTGTTTTGTCAGATGTAGTTGCCAGCACCGTATATTTAACCCTGGCGGTGTCGCCTATATAGCTAAAGGTGGAGGCAAAGGGCAGCATCACAGAACCAAGGCCGCTGGTAATGGGGTGGTTGGCAAAATTCTTAATCATGGGCAGGTAAGGGAAAGGCACATTGTTGGTGAACATGAGCATGCCTTCGCGCTGCTGCACGCCTACCGCGGCGCAATGCGCATCGAGCACAAATTTCGGTTGCATTACTATCTGCATGGAGGCAAGCCACTTTCTTAGCCCAATGCTGATCAGGCTTCCCTGTGCCGTCTGCAGGTTGCCCTTCAGGCCGCTAAAGGTGATGAGCAGTCGTCCGCCGTTACTCAAAAAATTATTTAATACGGCAAGTTGCCCCGTCCTGAAAGTGTCTTTGGGTGCCACCATCACGAGGGTGGTCATGCCGGCCGGGATCTTTGCCGTGTCGGTAAGCGTAAAAGGCTGAAGGTCGTACAGCACATTCAGGTCCTGGGCGGCCTGCTCCATATTTTCCAAAGGCGCTTCGCCGTTGCCGGTAAGGAATCCTATTACGGGTTTCTTTTCTATTGATAGCTTTTTTATGGTGGATGACAGGGCGTATTCCATGGATGCGCCCGGTTGTATAAAAGGTATCACATCGCTTTTTTCACCCACTTTCACCACTGCGCCGAGGAATGCCTTTTGCTGTTTCACCTGATCCTTATCCCTTATATTCACCATTACCGGATTTATGCCGTTCTGCATGGCTTCTTTTTCGGTGGTGTCGTTCTTGTTGGGGTTTATAAAGTTATATACCACCTTGTTGCCGGAGCGCGCCGCATACTCAAGGAGCATGTCTTTGAAATCGGAGCGTGCCTGCGAAATGGCAGGGGGCAGGTTTTCGGAGAAGTAGGCGCTTACGGTTACCGGCTTTTTAAGGTCGTGCAGTATGTCAATGGTTGCCTTGATAAGGTTGGCCTTGTTATCATTTGTAAATTCATTAGGCACAAACCATGTATAGGAAATGATATTTACAACCGCCACTATTGCCGCTATGAGCAGCAAGCGTACATTGGTATTTTCCTTTTGTTTCATTTTCTCGGTTACGGTATGG
>JABEUT010000242.1 GCA_013044305.1 Bacteroidia bacterium | reverse complement strand
GTCGCCATGCAACCGGCTTTCCACTTATCGTAAGTTGCTGTTGAAATATCCGCTACCCTTTGCATCTTTCTATGGCAGATGGCATCTAAAATCGTACCCGTTTCAATATACTTCTCCTTACTCATTTGAAACCTCGATTAAGCAGTTCAGCTTCTGTAATGCCCTGCCCGACTCAACAACTTCCGCTGCCATGTTCATTGCTTCGCCGAAATCCGCGGCTTTACCGAATGTGAGGATGCCTGCGGCAGCATTGATAAGCGCCGTTTCCTTCTGAATGACGGTTGCCTCATTCCTCAATAACGCCATTATGATGCCTGCACTCTCTTTGGCGTCGACTGCCTGTATGTCTTTCATATTACCTTTTTGCAAACGATACCCGGGCTCCAATGATTTGCCCTCCGCGTGGGAGGAAGAAAAGTGGAGGATGTCCGCATGGCTGAAAGGGCTTATCTCGTCCAGCCCGTCGGGGCTGTGAACGATATACACGTGCCTGGCCCCATTCTCTATTGCCGCTTTACCCATTAGCGAACCTATCTGCGTATCGAAAACACCGAGGGTAAGATGACTCACCCCTGCCGGGTTAACCAGCGGGCCGAGTATGTTGAAATAAGTTCTTTTGCCATATTGTTTTCGCGCCTGTGCGGCATTCTTAAGCGCCGGATGAAATGACGGCGCATAGAGAAAAACCATTCCTGTTTCCCTGAAACACGAAGCGGCTTGTGCGGCATCAAGCATAATATTTACCCCCAGGGCTTCCAGTACGTCGGCGCTGCCGCAGCGGCTCGTGGCGGAACGGTTGCCATGTTTGGCTACGGGCACACCGCATGCCGAGCATATTATAGCCGCAACGGTCGAAATATTGAATGTTCTCATACCGTCGCCGCCTGTTCCAACCATATCCAGCGCATCCGAATTTAAGTCAACTTTTATCATGGTATCCTTTGTGGCCGCTATTATTCCGTTCATTTCCACAATTGTGGGATAACGCCCGTCCATCGCCTCAAAGATATGAACAAGCTCTTCTGTACCCAGGCTGCCCGACAGTATCCCGTGCTGCATCGCATAGCTTTCCCGGTATGTAAGCTGTCTGCCCGAACGCATTATTTCCGCAAAGGGGTTCATGCCGTAAACAAAAAGTTTTTGAGCATGGTTCCGCCCTCTTGTGTGGCAAACGATTCGGGGTGGAATTGTATGCCTTCAATTGGCATTTTTTTATGCCTGATACCCATTATCTCTCCTCTGTCCTGTCCGGCAGTGGTTTTTTTCAGGGCTGCTCCGCAGGGCTGGGGATTGGCTGTACGAGCGGTAACTTCAAGACTTTCGGGCAGGCTTTCCTCATCCACAATCAGCGAGTGGTAACGCATCACCTCAACGGGGAGGGCTATATTCCTGAACACGCCTTGCCCGTTATGCCATACCGCGCTTGTTTTGCCGTGCATGGGGTAGGGGGCACGTATCACTTTTCCGCCAAAATAATAGGCTATACCCTGCATGCCGAGGCACACCCCTAGCAAGGGCAGATCCTGCCGCGGTTTTTCAAGCAGCGTGGCGCATACGCCGAAATAGGCTTTGTCGGCAGGGTTGCCAGGCCCGGGCGACAGAATCACTTTATCGTATTTTTTTGTTATTTCAGAATAGCTTATCTCATCATTCCTGTACACATCCAGCACATGTTCCCTGTCATGCTGCTGAAGTAAATCGCCTGCCAGCTGGTACAGGTTGTATGTGAACGAGTCGTAGTTATCTATGATCAGTATACGCATGGGTTGATGGCACTATGGTATGCAAATTTAATTCCCTTCCTGTAACCACCGGTAATAAAATTGCTTTTCTTTACAGATGCGGCAACACTGGTTTATTTTTGATATTCATGGCAGCTTTCGGTAATGGGGTGGGCAGTGTGGCGCGGCGCCTTGCCGATCTGGGGTGCTGGCAATGATGAAGTATGGTTTTTTCAGGATTTCTTTATATGCTCAAGCGTGAATTTGGGCGTATTCCTTTACCTTCTGCCCTTCATAAAAGGTTCGGCAGCCTTCTGCATGGCGGCAAGTTTGTTCTGTATTTCGCGGTATTCGCCCTGTGGAGTGGAGTCCCATACTATTCCGCCAGAAGCCTGTGTGTAAGCCTCGTTACCGGCAATAAATATGGAGCGGATGGGAATTGCCAACTTGCAGTTTCCGTCGAAGCCGAAATAGCCGATTGCTCCGCCATAGGGGCCTCGCGGGTTGTTCTCCAGGCGTTCAATTATTTTCATCGATTCAATCTTGGGGGTGCCTGTAAGGGTTCCTGCAGGAAAGGCCGCGGCGAGCGCTGAAAAGGAATCCTCCGCCGGGGAGATGAGCCCCGTTACCTCGCTTGAAATGTGTTGCACGTGGCTGAACCGTTTTATTTCCATAAGCTTTGAAACGCGCACCGTTCCCAGCCGGGCAACCTTGCCCAGGTCGTTCCTGTGCAGATCGACAAGCATGGAATGTTCGGCAAGTTCCTTGGGATCAGATAACAGGCGGCGGGCTAGTTGCATGTCTTCCTCCGGGCTGTCGCCACGCTTTATGGTTCCTGCCAGCGGGTACGATTCCATGATGCCGCTGTTGGTGTTCAATAACAGTTCGGGGCTGGCGCCGATAATAACCCTGCTCCCGAATTTCAGGTAATACATGTGAGGCGACGGGTTTATTTCCCTAAGTTGTTTATATAGCTGCAGGGCATCGCCCTTTACATCAAAGTTCCTTTTAAATCCTATCTGGCACTGGAACGTGTTCCCTTTCCGTATTTCTTCAGCCACCTCTCTTACAGCTTCACTGTGCTGTTTTTCCGACATGGATTCACCCGCTTTCACCATCTTCAGCCGTTGCGGCTTTCCGGCTTTCGTGTCCTTTATCATCTTTTTCACCATACCCGAACGGTCTTTGGAATGATGAAAATAGGACAGAGTACCCGTGGTTTTGTCGTAAAGCAACCCGTCGGTGTACAGCCCGAAAAGGAAACGCGGAAAATTCTTGTGCGGCTTTATGTTGAGCGATGGTTCCAGCAGGGGAACGGCATCGTAGCCCAGGTAACCAACCAGTCCGCCGGAAAACTTATGCGCCGTCTGGTAATCTTTGGGTATAAACTCCCGCATGCCATAATAGCTGCTGCCGTCCGCACCGGTTGACGGAGGTTCTATCACCTGTTCCGGATCGAAACCTATGCAGGAATACCTTGCATCTTTCGCGTTTTCGCCCAGCGATTCAAGAAAAAAACAGTTGTCGAATTCCTTTTCAATCCTCCTGAATACCTCGAATACCTCCAACTTTGTACCGATGGGAATATATTGCGGCGTTTTGTTCATTTGCTTTTTCCCGTGCTTTGCTGCCGCAGATAATGATCCATAATAACGATGGCAGCCATGGCATCTACGATTGGTACGGCGCGTGGAAGCACACAGGGGTCGTGACGACCCTGCGCCGAGAACGCAATTTGCTTGCCTGCCGTGCTTACTGTGTTCTGCCGTTTGGCGATGGTGGCTACCGGCTTAAAGGCAACCCTGAAGTATATATCC
>JABEUT010000241.1 GCA_013044305.1 Bacteroidia bacterium | reverse complement strand
TTAAAAAAACACAAAAACGCTTCCGGATATGAATAAATTCGCTTATATTTGCATTAAATATAAAACCTTCAACAATTATGAAAAAACTCATTTTAACAGCAGCCATAGCGGCCTTCACCTTAGGAATGTCTTCCATGGCTAATGCCGGCGGCCCGGGATGCAAGGGCAAAGGCTGCAAATGCAGCGTTAACTGCGGCGACAACGGATGCACCAAAAGCTGCTGCAGCAAGGGCGACAAAAAATCGTGCGATAAATCACACTGTGGCAAAGACGGCAAGTGCGCCAAAGGAATGGCAGCCCCGGCTCCTAAAACCACAGGAAGCCAGCAAGGCACAGGCACCCAAAAGTAAAAACAGGTTATATTTGCAGTACGGCAGCTTATTATTAACTGCAGCCTGCCAAAGTATAACATGTTTATGATTACAAGCAAGCCGGTAAGAATTATATTGATAGTTCTTACCGGATTTCTTTTTTATTCGGCCGGCTACTTTCGTAATTATATCTTCCTTTTCCTTAACGCCGAAGCGTTTGCGGTTTGGTACCACCGACCGATCATCAGTCCGCCTGCATTCCTCGGCTTTGTTTCTACCCTCGGTTACCCCGCCCTTGTGCGTCTGAAGTGGGCCTTCACGTTTCTATTCTACATCCTGTTTTTTCTGCTCGCCCTTGCTGCAGTAAGCCTGTTTTTCCGCCAAAGGATATACCTGTGGCTTTGCTCCGTTGTTTACGCTGGGCTGCTGCTTATTTCATTTATGTTTATGATAAGCGGATATCTTTTTCACGGTTTCGCCATACATGCTTATAATATTTCGAGAAGCCTTATCCACATCGGACAATCGCCCTTCCTGCCTATGCTGCTTTTGATAACAATATACTACCACAGGCACGCCTATTCGGCCGAAAACCGGCAGAAGATTTAATATTGCCTGCTTTCCAATCTATTCCCTATTACCCGGACAGATGATTGTTCGCCTGCTTCGCCAAATATTTTTCCGCAATCCTGCCTCGGTTGCATACTGGCTTCTTGCAGCCCTTGCCGGACGAACGCTTTATTACATGCTCGAACTCCATTTTATGGGTCAGGTAGGCGCACCTACAGGCGTGTGGGGCATATATTACGACGATTCCTACTTTGCACCTGTACGCAATTTTATACACGAGGGCAGTTACACACCGGACGATCGAATGCCCGGCCTTGGAATTATTTACCTGCCGCTGGCGCTGTTCTTCACGCCGGTAAAGGCGCTCAACATTTTTATCCTTGCACAGGTTTTGGTTTCTGCCCTCTCTGTATACGTTCTTGCCATTACCGCCAGGCGGGCTTTCAATCATAACTTCTTCTTTTATACCGTTTTTTACCTCTACCTCATCAGCCCTTTTACCGCCATCTCCGACAGCTCTCCGGCATCGGAAAGTTTTTGCACCTCCTTGCTTATCTTTTCAACTTATTACTTTCAAAAAGCGCTCGACAAAAACAGGATTATCTTTTTCTTTCTTTCAGGTACCTTGCTGACATGGGCATCGTTCATACGCCCTGCACATTTCCCACTCCTCATTATTTTTACCGTAATAGGTATTGTCAGCCTGCTAAAAAGCAAGGTAAAACTCCTATCTTATGTATTCATCTACATGGCGCCATTCTTAATAACCGAGGGGGCCTGGATAACCAGAAATTATTTCCGGTACCATAAGTTCATACCAACACTTCATTCCATTTACCTGGCTTCCTGTAAAGACACATACCGCTATCCTATATGGCAGCTGGAACGGGCATGGGGGCTCGAAGATTGGCGTATTGATTGGCTGACTGAAAAGGACAACGGCAACATCCTGAAAGAAAATGTGGCTTTGCCTTATGTAGTTTATACCTCAAAGTATAATGCCGATACCATGAGGGCTTTCAAAATGTTTTTGAACCGCGCAACCATACGTTACGCCTATAAACGGGGCGATGAAACCATTTATGTAGATTCGGTAAGTAATGCAAACAGGCGAATAATTGAAGACCGGTGCCGGAAATATATACACTCCCTAAAACAGGAAAAGCCTTTTCAGTATTACATTTTGTCGCGCCTGCACCTTATAACCGATTATTTTAAATTATCCGTCTTCTCAAATTTCGAGGAGCCATATATGTGCACCTTCGGTGCGATAACCTACTACTTTACCCTGTTTGCAGGCATTGCAGGCATAATACTAATGGCGGGCTATTGCATCAGGTTAGAGCGGCAGTCGCTATTTGCATTCATTCCCTTATACTCTGTATTTATCCACCCGGTCATTTTTCGACTGGCGCAAAACAGGTACTTTGTACCGTCTTACCCGTTTCTGGTTGTTTGCGCCGCCTATACATTATATTTACTATATTGCAAGGCCATAACTAACAAGTCAATCCGAAGCCGGAAACAACAATAAGGCGCAACAAATTGGGCACAGAATTCAACAAACAACAGTTTTTGCAGGCCTACCCTGCCGGTATTGAAGATACCTACTGGAACAGGGCAAGAAACAGGATTATACTGAACATTGCCAGAAGGTATAAGCTGAACAACATTCTCGATGTAGGCTGCGGCAGAGGAATAGTAACGTCTTATCTGCACAAATCGGGACTATCGGTCATCGGGGTAGATATGGGTTCGCCCTCATCTTCGGCAAAGACCGGATGCACCATTTATTATAATACCGAAGCCGGAGACCTTCCGGACGATACACGGAAACAGGTACAGGCTATTACCCTGTTCGATGTTATAGAGCATATAGAACATCCCCGCGAATTCCTGAAAAGGCTTACTGAACAGTTTCCAAACCTCGAATACCTGATGATTACGGTTCCGGCCAGACGCGAACTCTGGACAAATTTCGACAACTATTACGGGCATTTCAGGCGCTATACCCTGCAATCGGTGAAGAAGGAAATTGAAGATTCGGGGTTTAATATTATTTTTAGCCGGTATTTTTTCCATATTCTGTACCCGCTTATACGTATGAATAATATTTTTTTCAAGAACAGGGATAT
>JABEUT010000240.1 GCA_013044305.1 Bacteroidia bacterium | reverse complement strand
GCTTTTGCCATTTACATCGGCCGGGTGAATACGTTGCATGGGCAGCCAAAGCGCCACGTATTGATAGATGTAAGGAGCTGCATCAAATTCATATTCGGAGGAGGTAAGCGACACCATGTCGTCTTCTGCCTGATGCACGCTGCACCCCGTTTTTACAATCAGCTGCCGGCTGATGTCAATCGGCATGTCAAAGTCATCGCCGCACCGGTCGCAGGTTACGTTCACGGTTCCGGTTATAACAAAGCTAATAATGAAAATAGATGAATTCTTGTTAAAAGATATCCTTGCGTGTATGCTTGCCGCATGAATGTCATCGTAATGATTATCAGAGAATACAGAGGACGGCAGGTCGAAATGGAATTCGTGTTCGCCGTTTTTCAGGGAATAAAGGGGTATAGGGCATTGAGTAGTCTTCTTGTTCACGTCAAATAAAGTTAGGGCGTCGCAAAAATAAGATTTTTTCCTTATCCGCAGGGGCTTATATTTTACATCTGCCAAAGGTTTTGCATCCATGGCTGCTACTGCAGCTTGTTTTGTAATTGCCTGCTTTACGGGCAATATGCCGTTTAGTGCCAGTAGTTATGGTTATCGTGTCCGCGGTTATTGTATTTATGCTCGCGGTCGCGCTGCGGCATATCATTTTCACCTACATAGTTACCCGGGGCGGCGTTATCCCTGCCTCCATCGCCTCTGTCGTGATGTTCTCTGCCTCCCGGGTTATAGATATTTATCTGGTTTTCGCCTTCAAAGTGCCGGTGCCTGTCGGAGTATTCATTAATACCTGCCGGCTCTATTGCTCTATGGCGGTAACGCTCTACTTCTCCCCTGTCAGGCCCGCCATAGTAACGGTAGCCGCCGTTGCTGTTATAATACGATTGGTTTAAAAAAACGGAGTTGCCAATATACAGGTCGTTGTTCATTCGGGGCAGGTAGTAACTGGACAGGTCTGTTTCGCCCAAATACTGGTTCGGGACAAATGTCCAGAAGTTAACCCCTATCCCCAATCCGTTGCCGAAGCCTACATTAATATCGGCACCGGAGGGCAGTGGCGCCCACCCATAATCGGAGCCGGCACTCCGCCAGGCAACCCATGCCGGACCCCAGTTGAGGTCGGGTACCCAAAACCAGCCGTAGCTTGGGTCGTAGTTCCAGCGTCCGTAATGGAAGCAGGCCCAGCCCCAGGGATAGCCGCTGTTCCAGGTCCAGCCGTAATTATTGTTATACAACCAGTTGCCATTGGTTGAGTAGGGCACAAAACCCGGACCGGCATTGGGGTAGAATACATAGCCGTAAGTTGGGTTATTTACCCATTGTCCGTAGGGCGCCAGCTCATCGTAAAAAGTTTGAAGCGAGGTAACATAGGGTCCCTGTGCATGTGCGGTTTCTGAAGCAATGCTGCCGATTATCAGGGCTATTAAAAGTGATTTAATTATGGTTTTCATGGTATTTCAAGGTATATTCAGTTCTGTGTGCGGCCTTACCAACCGATGGGTTTATATGCAGGCCGGCGGATTATTTTATATGAATTATTTCAACATTGTATATCAACGGTGTATAGGGTACTATGAGATGGCTGATGGTTTGGTTTCCGTAAGCAAGCGAAGATGGTATCAGCGCTTTTACCCTTCCTCCTTCTTCAAGGTTGGCAATTATGTCGTCGAACCCTTTAATGAAATGATTGTGACCGAATACGAGGGTGAAAGTATTTTTTCCCCCGCCCTGTTCCGATGATTCGGCAAGGGTACCGTCGAGCAGGGTGCAGGTGTATTTTACCTCCACCGAGTCGCCTGATTTTACTGACTTCCCTTTCCCCTTTGCTCTTTCGAGTATATAAATGCCATCGCTTTCGGGTTTTATTTTAAGTTTGTTGTCCGACAGGTACTTTTCAATTTCGGGTTGTTCCGCCGCCTTCAGCTTAGCCATTTCTGCCTCGCGTTCTTTTATCTGCCTGTCGAGGCTGGCCTGTAGTTGTTCCGGCGTTTCGAAGGAAATGAGCTTAACGTAAACGGTAAGGAATGAACCTGCTTTTATGTATGGAGGCAATGCCTGCAGGCGGAATGTTTTAAGATAGAGCGAATCGGCGCTGATACGGAAGCTTGCGCTGTCGCCTGCGGCCATCATGGTCAGGCCCTGGGCCAGGCATCCCGTATAGGTTTTCTTTAAAACCATTCTGAAGCTCGCCGAGGTGTCGCCTCCTTTTCTTCTGTGGTGGGCGTCATATATTACGGAATCGTTCACGTTTTTCAGGGTAAGCATAAGCTCGGCATAGTCGCCCATGACCGGGGTTGCTCCTTTTTCATCATGCCTGTAAAAATGATATTGAACACCGGTAGCGGCATTGGTGGAATAACCTCCGCCGGCGTTGTTGCAGGACGCAAGTGCCAAAAGTGCCGCTATAGCCGCTATACCTGCCGGGATAAGGGAACAGTATGGCTTGCCGGTGTTTCTGAATTTCATATCACTGAATGGTTTTGAAATTGGGTGGATGGTTTTGTACAGAAAAATCATATTAATCCTGCAAATATAAGGAAATGTGTATTTTTGACTGACAATTCAAAACATGCCTGCGGAATCGTTAATAACTGTACCTGTAATGGCCGAAATGGCGGCGAGAGGCGAAACGCCCGACGTACTTTTCTGGGTGGGCTGTGCGGGCAGTTTCGACGAAAGGGCGAAGAAGATTACCGTTGCCCTTACCCGCATACTTCACTATGCAGGCATTAAGTTTGCCGTGCTGGGTACCGAGGAATCCTGCACGGGCGACCCGGCAAAAAGGGCCGGAAACGAATTTCTGTTCCAGATGCAGGCGCTGCAGAACATAGAAAAGCTGAACGGCTACGGGGTGAAAAAGATTGTAACAGCCTGTCCGCATTGCTTCAACACCCTCAAAAACGAATACCCTTCGCTTGGAGGCACTTACCAGGTAATGCACCACACAGAGTTGATAAATGACCTGATTGGCAGCGGCAGGATAAAGATAGAGGGCGGCTCCTTCAGCGGCAAAAAAATAGTCTTTCACGACCCGTGCTATCTGGGCAGGGGCAACGGCATTTATGAGGCCCCGCGCGAAACCATACTGAAGCTGGATGCCATGTTGGAGGAGATGCACAGGAACAAACGCAAAAGTTTTTGCTGCGGCGCAGGCGGGGCGCAGATGTTCAAGGAAGCGGAAAAAGGCAACAAGGAAGTGAACATTGAGCGTACCGGGGAGGCTTTGAAAACCGGTTCGCAGGTGGTAGCCACCGCCTGTCCGTTCTGCATGACCATGATGAGCGACGGCGTAAAGCATTTCAACCGCGAAGCCGATGTTAAAGTATTCGATATTGCCGAACTTGTAGATGATGCCTGCCGCAAGAGCGATACGCCTGCCACGCCCTTAGCAAAATCCTGATTCCAGATGCTACTCGACGAGCTGCTTACCAAAAACCAGTTGCTTTTTTTCCTGGCTTCTATGTTCGTGTTCGGAATTTTGATGATGGTATTGTACCGTCAGGATAAAAAACGCGATAAGGAATATTTTAAGGGTACATGGCTTATTTTCGCCGTGCTCATGTTAATTGTTACCATCCTGTTCCTCTTTGTAATAAGCCAAAAGTAGCCGGTGTCTGTTGCATTCCGCCTGCGGCATTTGCTAACGGAATATGTCCTGAATACAATGCGGGCGTTCACTTGCGCGCCATTTAAAATCCTTCAGCAGAAAATCTTTAGCCTTCACGTCTTTCATCGGATACAGGGTGGCATCGGGCTTGTCGAGGAAGGTGATGCTCTTTACCTTGTTATCGCTTATAAAGATCATCATATTACTGCAATCGGCGCGGTTGGCGCCCACCATATCTTTGTTGTTGTTGGAATATACATAATATATGGTCTGGGCATTGCCTGTTACCTTCACCCTCTGAATTTTGTTGTTGGCAAAAAAAGCCTTCATGTTTCTGCCTTTTATCTGATTGTACTGTACGGTGTCGCCTGGCGTTGCGGCCGTGTCGCGTGAGGCGATAAAAGCGTTGTTTTTCATATCCATCATATTCATCTGCCTGTTTTTCATGTGCAGTATCATGGTGTCGGCCGTCAGCTGGTTTTCATCCGCCCACAGTACGGGTGAATAAAGCATGTTCATCACCGAATCTTTTTCATCGTACGAAAGCGAATCGCACTTTCCCTGCAAATCCTTTTTATAAAACTTTACATGGTGAAAGGCCAGCATAAGTTTCGGGGGCCTGGCGGTTCCGCTGCCTGTGTCGCCGAGGGCTATGTGGTAGCCGAGGAGGGTGTCGCCATGCAGGTGCAGGGTATCTTTATCGTATTGCTGAAGCATGAGCGCCTTGCAGGTTACAAGTATGGTTTTGGCGCTGCCGTTGTAATGGGCATATTCTCCGGTAATGGTTATATTGTCGGTGCTGTCCTTCAGCGATACATTATCCAGCGCCTGTCCCTCATCGTTTATCTTGTTATAATAAATCTGGTCGCCGCACAATTTTTCCCCTTTTTTCCCGGCAATGCTTGCATGGCTGCCGAACTGCGATATTCCGGTGTGTGAATTATAATAGCCGCTTTCACAATACATGGTGTTTGCCTTGCTTCTGATATGGGTAGGCCCGAAGAAATAAGAAGTCTGCAGAGGCGGAGAGTAGTTCATGGTGTCGCAGGTTACGGTATAATCGGAGTTTACAAGTTTTACACGGTCTTTGAAGCAGGCTATTTTATCCCTCATTTTATAGTCGCCGAGAACGCTGGTAAGCGTATTCGCACTGTCCACAAGCGTTCCGCCGTCCCAATAATTTACCACGGATGTGCTCACATCGTAAATGAGGTGGGTGGTGGTAAGGGTCATTTTTTTCTGTTTATAGGTAATTTTACCGAACATCTCGGCTTGTTTCGTGTTTCCATTGTAATGTAGCGAATCGCCGAACAGTTCCATGGTGTCGCGGCGCGTAAGGTGTACCCTGCTGAAGGCAAGAAAGGAGTTATCGGGGTATATCCAGGCGCTGTCGCAGTTCATCAGCACGCTATCGTCTTCCAAAACAACACTGCCTGTGAGCCTTTCCGCTCCGCCGGCTATGCTCTTGTCGCGCGACAGGCTGTTGGCATGGCGTATCTGTATGGTTTGTTTGCCGGCAGAGCCCTGCTGTTTATTCACCTGCGCAAAAACAGAGGCTTGGCAAAGTGAAAAAAGAAGCAGGAGCATGGCGCCCGGCGGGTTCTTAAAATACCTGTATGCTGCGTATCCTGTAGATTCCCTTTTCATATTCCGTGCCCAAAATTATTCCTTTACAGCTGCAAACTGCTGCCCGCACCGGCAATTTAACATTAATTGGCTGATTATAGCAACTTTAAATGGCAGCCGAAGTGGCAAAAGCCACTTTAATCCGGGCTGTACCTGATTGCGGGTTGAGGTTGCTTCCGCAGAGTTGGCAGGCTGAAAGCCCTTATTATCTTAATATCGTCTGGCTTCTGTCTGGGCCCACCGATACAAGTTTTACAGGCACCTTTACAGCATCCTCAATAAAACCGATATAATTTTTCAGCTCTGCGGGCAGGGAATTGTAATTGCCGGAAGCGGCTAACTTCCCCCAGCCTTTAAATGATTTATAAACAGGCACTATTTCCTCGGATAGGTTATACGGCAGGCAGTCGGTTTTTTCGCCGTTGACTATATAATGCGTGCAAATCTTTACTTCTTCAAAATCATCCAGCACATCTATTTTCATCATATCGAGGCTTGTTACGCCGCTTAGCATAATGGAGCGTTTCAGGGCAGGCAGATCAAGCCAGCCGCACCTTCTTTTCCTGCCTGTGGTTGATCCGAACTCACGCCCCACCTGGCATATTCTTTCGCCGGTTTCATCTTTTAGTTCGGTTGGGAATGGCCCCGAACCTACCCGTGTGCAATAGGCTTTAAATACTCCTTCTACTGATCCTATGAGTGAAGGAGCAATGCCCAGTCCGATGCAGGCTCCGGCACAGGTAGTGGATGAAGAGGTAACGTATGGGTATGAGCCGAAATCAATATCGAGCAGGGATCCCTGGGCGCCCTCTGCAAGTATCTTTTTACCCTGTTTAAGTGCATCGTTGAGCAGGTATTCGGTGTCGGTGCACAACAGCGATTTGCGTATGAATTCAATGCTTTGCATCCACTTCTTTTCGTTTTCGGCCAGGGCTTTATCGTCATATTCGAATGAGCCAAGCAATTTCTTGTGTTTATCCAGCAGATCGTGGTAGCGTTTTGAAAAATATTTTTCCATTATGTCGCCTATGCGCAATCCGTTCCGCCCTGTTTTATCCATATATGCCGGACCAATCCCTTTGAGCGTGGAACCGATTTTTTTCTTACCCTTCTGTGCTTCGGAATAAGCATCGAGCAGGCGGTGGGTGGGCAGGATAAGATGTGCACGCTTTGACACAACCAGCCGTTTGCATATATCTGTTCCAAGGGCTTCTATCTCTTTTATCTCGGCCACAAAGCTGGTAGGATCTATTACCACCCCGTTGCCTATTACATTTAGCACGTGGCTGTGGAAGATACCGGAAGGAATTGTATGAAGCACGTGTTTTTTGCCTGCAATTTCGAGGGTATGCCCCGCATTGGGTCCGCCCTGAAACCGTGCTACTATGTTGTAGTTGGGCGCAAGCACGTCAACCACCTTGCCTTTGCCTTCATCGCCCCACTGTAAACCCAGTAAAATATCGGTCTTCATTTCGATACTGATTTGATGGCTAAAAAATATTCAATCGCTTAGTGAATGCTGTTCCAGCGGCGACAGCAGGCAGGCACAGGGTATTTATTATTGTAATTTCTTTAAGGCGTCTTCCAGGGTAGGCTCTATTCGGAAAATGCTGTCGAGTTTTGTTATTACGAGCAGGTCGGTTACTTTTTTCGATACGTTGCATACGGCTACTTCGCCGCCTGCATTGCGGGCTTTGGTGAGCGTATTAACCAAAACATTAAGGCCGCTGCTGTTCATGTATTTTAATTCCGACAATTCAAGAATAAACCTTGTTTTACCGGAAGCTATCAGCCTGCCCACCTCGTCCAGAAACCCTGTTGCCTGGTTCTTGTCTATTATTTCTCCCTTCAGATGAAATACTACTGCTTTCGGATTGGGTTCGGCGCTATATTCAAAGTTCATGAGCAGTAAATTATTTGTCGGCTAATTATTTTACGACGCAAAATAATGAATAATTTTGTTACCATCACAAAGCGGAATATTATTTAAGCAGATTTTGGTCCGGATGTTCGGAAATTATTTGTTCAGGCATACCGGCGCTTCTCAAAAAAATAAAGACTCACACAGGAATATCGAGCCAACGACGGGATTTGAACCCGTGACCTCGTCCTTACCAAGGACGCGCTCTACCAACTGAGCTACGTCGGCTAACGAAAAGAGCGGAAGACGGGGCTCGAACCCGCCACCCTCAGCTTGGAAGGCTGATGCTCTACCAAATGAGCTACTTCCGCTTTTTGCCATTCACTTTCAACTTTT